>NZ_CP058988.1:1512933-1815520 GCF_019278565.1 Cellulophaga sp. HaHa_2_95
ATAACGAGACTAGCATAAAAGAAATTAAAGAAGCATTGGAGGCAGCTGTGCATAGACAATTAATGTCTGATGTTCCTTACGGGGTATTGCTTTCGGGAGGGTTAGATTCTTCGGTAACTTCTGCAATTGCTAAGAAATATGCTCAAAAAAGAATAGAGTCTGATGATGTTGCTGATGCTTGGTATCCGCAATTACACTCTTTTTCTGTAGGCCTAGAGGGTTCTCCAGATTTAGCAGCGGCACAAAAAGTTGCTGATCATATTAAAACCATACATCATGAAATAAAATTCACAATTCAAGAAGGATTGGATGCGATTAAAGATGTAGTATATAACTTAGAAACATATGATGTAACGACCATTAGAGCTTCAACTCCTATGTATTTAATGTCTAGGGTTATTAAGTCTATGGGTGTTAAAATGGTATTATCAGGAGAAGGTGCAGATGAATTGTTCGGAGGATATTTGTACTTTCATAAAGCGCCAAATGCAAAAGAATTTCATGAGGAGACGGTACGTAAATTAAGCAAACTTCATATGTACGACTGTTTGCGTGCTAACAAATCTTTAGCTGCTTGGGGTATAGAAGGTCGTGTTCCTTTCTTAGATAAAGAATTTATGGATGTTGCGATGCGTATTAACCCTCAAGATAAAATGATCAACGGAGAGCGCATGGAGAAGTGGGTTGTTCGTAAAGCTTTTGAAGATATGATTCCAGAAAGCGTAGCTTGGAGACAAAAAGAACAATTTTCTGATGGCGTAGGGTATAGCTGGATAGATACTTTGAAAGAAGTAGTAGCCGAGGAAGTTTCTGATGAACAATTGGCAAATGCTAAATTCAGATTTCCGTTACAGACACCAACATCAAAAGAAGAATTTTATTACCGTGCAATTTTTGAATCACATTTCCCTTCAGATGCAGCGGCGCTTTGTGTGCCACAAGAAGCTTCTGTAGCGTGTAGTACTAAAATTGCATTAGAATGGGATGAAGCGTTCAAAAACATGAACGATCCATCTGGTAGAGCAGTAGCAAATGTGCATTCAGATGCTTACGTCAAAGCTTAAATTCTATAAATAAGAATTACCACTGTTTTCAGTTTTAATTATAATTAGTCGAAAAGAAGCACCCTATTAGGGTGCTTCTTTAGTATTGAGAACTACTCATATTTTTAAAAGGAGTCGCCCTGCGCATTTTCCACAATTATTGTTGATAACTTACTGCTGTCATTTTGTTATAAAACCCTATTTCCATTGCGTATTGCTTATATTTGTAAGATTGCTAAATTTATATTGAAACCATTAATTTATGAGCGAAGAAGCAAATAAAGACGAGCAAAAAAAGAATAATTACTCAGCGGATAGTATTCAAGCCCTAGAGGGTATGGAACACGTGCGTATGCGTCCTTCCATGTATATTGGAGATGTAGGAGTTAGAGGTTTACATCACTTGGTATACGAGGTTGTAGATAACTCTATTGATGAAGCAATGGGTGGGCATTGTGATACGATAAGTGTTGCAATTAATGAAGATAACTCCATTACGGTTAGAGATAACGGTCGTGGTATTCCAGTAGATATTCACAAGAAAGAAGGTGTATCGGCATTACAAGTTGTAATGACTAAGATTGGTGCTGGGGGTAAGTTTGATAAAGATTCTTATAAAGTATCAGGTGGTTTACATGGGGTAGGGGTATCGTGTGTGAATGCATTATCTACGCATTTAAAGGCTACCGTATTCCGCAATGGTACTATTTATGAACAAGAATACGAAAAAGGAAAAGCACTTTACCCGGTAAAAAGTATTGGAGAAACAGAGATTAGAGGTACAGAAGTTACGTTCTATCCAGATGAAACTATCTTTACTCAGACTACAGAGTTTAGTTACGAAACGCTTTCTAATAGAATGCGTGAGCTTTCTTACTTGAACAAAGGTGTTGCTATTACAATGACAGATAAGCGTCAAAAAGATAAAGACAGTCCTAGTGGTTTCGTAGAAGAGCGTTTCTTTTCAGAAGAAGGGCTAAAAGAATTTATAAAATTCCTAGACGGAAATCGTGAGCCATTAATTAATGGTGTGATTTCTATGGAAGGGGAGAAAAACGGAATTCCTGTGGAGGTTGCGATGGTCTATAATACATCGTATACAGAGAATTTACATTCTTACGTAAATAATATAAACACGCATGAGGGTGGAACACATTTATCTGGTTTTAGAAGAGGATTAACAAGTACTTTAAAAAAGTATGCGGATGCTTCTGGAATGTTAGATAAATTGAAGTTCGAGATTCAAGGAGATGATTTTAGAGAGGGATTAACTGCTATTATATCTGTAAAAGTTGGTGAGCCACAATTTGAGGGTCAGACGAAAACTAAATTAGGTAACCGTGAGGTCTCTGCTGCGGTTAGTCAGGCGGTTTCAGAAATGTTATCAGATTACTTAGAAGAGAATCCTGATGATGCTAAAGTAATTGTACAGAAAGTTGTTCTTGCAGCTACTGCACGTCATGCCGCTACCAAAGCGCGTGAAATGGTACAACGTAAAACAGTAATGAGTATCGGTGGGTTACCTGGTAAACTATCAGATTGTTCTGATCAAGACCCTGTAAATTGCGAAGTATTCCTTGTAGAGGGAGATTCGGCGGGTGGTACGGCTAAACAAGGTCGTGATCGTATGTTTCAGGCTATTTTGCCATTAAGAGGTAAGATTCTTAATGTGGAAAAAGCAATGACGCACAAGGTTTTTGAAAATGAAGAGATTAAAAATATCTATACTGCCTTAGGGGTGACTATAGGTACCGAAGAGGATAGTAAAGCGCTTAACCTAGATAAGCTTCGTTACCATAAGGTAGTGATTATGTGTGATGCGGATGTCGATGGTAGTCATATTGAGACTCTTATTTTAACATTCTTTTTTAGATATATGCGAGAGTTGATAGAAGGTGGTCATGTTTACATAGCTACTCCTCCATTATACTTAGTGAAAAAAGGAACTAAAAAACGTTACGCTTGGAATGATAAAGAGCGTGATGAGATAGCAGAAAGCTTTAATGGTAGTGTTGGTATACAACGTTACAAAGGTCTTGGAGAGATGAACGCAGAACAATTGTGGGATACAACCATGAATCCGGAGTTTAGAACATTAAGACAAGTAACTATTGATAATGCGACAGAAACAGATCGTGTTTTCTCTATGTTGATGGGTGATGAGGTTCCGCCAAGAAGAGAATTTATAGAGAAAAATGCTGTATATGCGAACATTGATGCATAGAAAACAGTAATTACACAACAAAAACTCGCACCTATAGTGCGAGTTTTTTAGTTTTAGGGCAAATACAAAAAATTATGAAACATGTTTTTCTATTTGTCAGTTTAATAATGTGTGCATCAGGAGCGGCGCAATCTAATTTCAACGATATTTTTGCTGCTGGCGTTGCAGATGCAGAACGTTTTACAAACGCCTATATGGCACCATTATCAGAAGGTATGGTATATAGCATTTCTAACGGATGGTATAATTCTGGAGAAGCGAAACCGCTTGGTGGTTTTGAGATTTCCATTATAGGAAACATGGCTTCTTTTAAAAATAAAGAAGACAAAAAGACTTTCGTGTTAAATACTGCTGATTATGATAATTTACAATTTGTAGACGGTAGTGTTTCTAAGATAGTTTCTTCAGGTCTAGGAGATCTTGAAGGGATCCGAGTGTTTGTAGAAGGAGAGATAGCTCCGGGGATAACCAGTAGAGAAGAGTTTGGATTACCAACAGGCTTGGCGTCTGAAAATATCAACTTTGTTCCTTCCGCATTTTTACAAGTTAGTGTAGGTCTTATTAAGGGTACTGAGATTAAAGCTCGTTTTCTTCCAAAAATAGATACTGACGATGTGGCTGTTGGTTTCTATGGGGTTGGTTTGCAACATGAATTTACAAGCTTATTGCCAGCAGAGAAAATTTGGCCAGTGGCTATTTCGGGAGTTATTGGGTATACGCATTTAACCGGTACTTATAATTTTACAGATACAGATCTTATTGCAGGAGATAATCAGGAAATTGATGCAAAAATAAATTCATGGAATTTTCAAGCAGTGGTCTCTACAAAACTACCAATTATCAATTTTTATGGTGGTTTAGGGTATATCTCAGGGAATTCTAAGACAGATGTATTAGGTACATATATTGTGCAGCAAGGACCTTTTCAGCAAACTATAGAAGACCCTTTTTCTTTAACTAAAAAAGTTTCGGGAGCTACGGCAAACATAGGAACAAAATTAAAGCTAGGTTTTTTTAGGCTGCATGCAGATTATACAATCGCGCAATTTAATAGTTTATCTGTAGGGGTAAACTTTGGATTTAGGTAGAGTTAGTATACTTTAAAATATATTTAAAAAGGGTTATCTATATGATGTAGATAGCCCTTGTTTTTTTTACAACAATGAATGGGGGTAATTTCTTTAAGTATGCAGAAGTCTATGGGGTTGTATTACTTTATAATTAAGTGATAAATCTTATTATTGATATTCTATTTTTTCTTATTTTAGTAGGAAAATATGTACTAATTATTTGATATTCATGGGTAGCTGCTTTTATAGGCTACATGGGTGAATCTATCACCAACGTTATGTGGAAAAAAGTTCTTAAAATATTTGCGATCTTGTACTTTCCAATATTAATTCTAACATTTGTATTAATTTTTTACCAGAAAAAAGAACAGCTTTCGGCTTTGGTTCAGGTAGAGGAAAGAGGTGCGACCTATAAGAAGAATTATTTATTAGACTTGTATACTTCATTGGTATATAGCACACAGTATTGGGGTGAAATTGAATATCCTAAAGATTTCAATCCTTTAGGTAATCACACAAAATTTATCGATAATTATATTGAAATTATTAATGGATTTCAAGATTATGATCAATTCCGTTTTTTAGATCTCAAGGGAAAAGAATTTTTTCGGTACCAAAGGGAAAATGATAAAAAGATGGTGTTTGGACCATTACAGAATAAAGAAGATAGGGCCTATGTTCAAAGTGGTTTAGCGCTTAAACGCGGCGAAATATTTCTATCTGCTATTGATCTGAATAGAGAGAATGGGGTTTTAGAGACTCCTTATAAGCCGGTTGTTCGTGGGGTAGCACCCATCTTTAATACTTTAAATGAAAAAATAGGTATTGTGGTGATTAACTACAGAATGAGCCGAATTTTAAATCAATTAAAAGCGCAAATCACTAATAGTAATTTTTATTTAACAGACACCAATTTTAATATAATCACTTCAAATACGAGACCTTATGACTTGGGGTATGAGCTTCATAAATCAGGAAAGACTTTAGAAGAAAATTATAATTTAAATCATTTACCATTAAAGAAAGTAATTGATACAAATTTTGTGGATCAGGGTAGCGTGTGGACGTTTAAAGTTTTCGATTTTAAAAAAGATTTTATTTCTAAAGAAGGAATTTTTAATACCATTCCCATGATTATCACACCTACAGATTGGGTCATTGTTCAAGAAATATCGCCAGAGTTTCTAGACTCTTGGTTTTTTCGATTGTACAAAGATTTCTTTATTTTTAATTTTTTTGCTGTTTTAGCGCTGCTTATTCTTTCATATTATATTATTAAATCTAGGCAGCAGCAAGAGCAGTTTTATGAAGCTCTTGATGTTAAAAATAAAGCACTGTCTAAAGGGCAGGCACAATTAGAAAAAAACAACAATCAGATTAATGCTATAAATAAAAGTCTTTCAATAAAAAATGATCAGCTTAAAGAATTTAACTATTTAGTATCACATAATTTGAGGTCTCCTGTTACCAGTATGTCTGTTATAATAGATATGTTACAAGAAGAGAAAGAGCCTGAAAAAATTAAGGCGTTATTACCAAAAATAGCTACGGTTTCTCATAGTATTTATGAGTTGACGGAAGATATTAGAGCGTATATGGCTATTCTAGATCAAAATCAGATAAAGGTTGAGATTCTAAATGTTCCAAAATTGATAGCATTGGTTAAAAATGAATTTTCGGATTTAATGCTCGGTGAACAAAATTTTAAAATAATTGTTGATTTTAAAGAATGGGAAGCCGTAAATTTTTCAAAATTGTACCTCAAAAGTATACTTCAAAATTTTATATCTAATGCGATGAAGTATAGAGACACTGATAAAATGGAATCTTATGTGCTATTTGAAAGTAAGATGGAAAATGGTCATAAGGTTTTGTATGTGAAAGATAATGGTGTCGGTATAAATTTAGAGCGCCATGGCGCTAATATATTTAAGCTCTACAAGCGTTTTCATAGAAATATATCTGGGAAAGGGGTAGGATTGTTTCTTGTAAAATCACAGCTAGAGGCATTAAATGCTCAAATAAGTGTAGAAAGTAAAGAGGGGCAAGGAACTTCTTTTAAAATTAATTTTTAAGCAATGAAAAAGGGAAACATTTTATTGGTAGATGATGATGAGATTTATCTGTATTTAGTAAAAAAAATACTAAGTAAAATTTCTGAAAAAATTGCAATCAGCTCATTTACGGATGGGGAGCAGGCTATTAATTTTATCTCAAATCAGACAGAGGTTCATAAGGAAGTGCCTGAAGTTATTCTACTAGATGTAAATATGCCCTTTCTAGATGGTTGGGGCTTCTTGGTAGAATTTGAAAAGCTAAAACCTCGATTAGAAAAAGCAGTTAGGATTTACTTGGTAACTTCTTCGGCCTTACCTTCTGATAAGCAAAAAGCAAAGGAGTTTCAGGAATTAACGGGTTATTTTGTTAAACCGATTACAGAGGATAACCTTAAAAATATTCTTACAGAAGTATATGAAACCAATTTCTGAACAGCTATAGCTAGCACTTATATGAGTGGCTGAGTTGCCAAGCAGGTAAATGAAATATAAAATGCATAAGCTAGTTCTAAGTCCAGCTTATGCATGTATTTTAGGTTTATTGTCTTTCTGCGAGAATATCACCATCAGATTCTTGTAATGTAGATTGCACTAATATTACAATATCATCGGGCATGTCTGTTCCTGGGTAAGTAATGGTATAGGTTTCGTCAGTTTTCTTCCAGCTAAAATCAGTCTGTACAGTAAGACCTTTGTTTTCGTATTGGTGGTATCTTCCTAAATATGCATCATTAAAAATCCATTCAGATTCTGTCTTAATAATTTTTTGATTTACGGAATTACTTTCAATGGTATTGGTCCATATGCCAATAACCGGGTCATTGTTAACAGTTGTTTTAGAGCAACTTGCAAAAAGTAACATAGCACAAAGCGCTATGAAAGGGGAGTGCTTTTTCATATTAAGTAGGTTTAATTTGGGACGATAAACATACTAAAGATGACTGGTTTTTTTATATTTTTTTCGACCAACGGTATAATTTTGTAGGAAAATTCGTCAAAATGCACTTTTCTTTAACATTTGTAAGTCGGTTTTCAAGTAAAAAAACTAACAAAATTCAATTTTAAAAGTCAATGTTTAGGCTATTTTTTCTATTAAATTTCAGTATTTTTGGAGCAATTAAATCAATATAAAAAAAATAAAATGAAAGTTACAGTCGTAGGAGCAGGTGCTGTTGGTGCAAGTTGTGCTGAGTACATCGCCATAAAGAATTTTGCATCAGAAGTAGTATTGTTAGATATTAAAGAAGGATTTGCAGAAGGTAAAGCAATGGATTTAATGCAAACAGCTTCTTTAAATGGTTTCGATACAAAAATAACTGGTATTACTAATGATTATTCTGCAACAGCGGGTAGTGATGTTGCGGTAATTACTTCAGGGATTCCTCGTAAGCCAGGAATGACTAGAGAAGAGTTAATTGGAATTAATGCAGGAATTGTTAAGACGGTTTCTTCTAATCTTATTAAATATTCTCCGAACGTTATCCTTATTGTTGTTAGTAATCCAATGGATACAATGACCTACTTGGTACACAAAACAACAGGATTAGCTAAAAATAAGATTATTGGTATGGGCGGTGCATTAGATAGCGCTCGTTTCAAATATAGATTAGCAGAAGCATTAGAATCACCTATTTCTGATGTAGACGGAATGGTAATTGGTGGTCATAGTGATACTGGTATGGTTCCATTAACAGGCCACGCAACACGTAATAGTATCAAAGTTTCAGAATTTTTATCTGAAGAAAGACTAACACAAGTAGCAGAAGACACAAAGGTAGGTGGGGCAACTTTAACTAAATTATTAGGAACTAGTGCATGGTATGCGCCAGGAGCAGCAGTTTCTAGTATGGTTCAGGCAATTGCTTGTGATCAGAAAAAAATGTTCCCATGTTCTGCTTATTTAGAAGGGGAATATGATTTATCTGACCTTTGTATTGGAGTGCCTGTAATTTTAGGAAAAGATGGTATTGAGAAAATAGTAAATATTCCTTTAAGTGACGCTGATAAAGCTAAAATGCAAGAAAGTGCAGCAGGAGTTAAGAAGACTAACGATTTATTAGAGCTGTAATTTGCGCTATTAATTCAATAAAACAAGGGCAGTTGTCGGTTTGATAACTGCCCTTGTTTATAAAAGCAAAAAATATTGTCAATTCCTTACTTAAATGATATATTTGCACGCTTACAAAAAAAAACCAGAAATTAATATAGTAACTAATGCAGAATAAAGGACTTATAAAGCTTTTCGCTTTTTTGTTTGGATTGGTAAGTATTTATCAATTGTCTTACACGTTCATAGCGAACAATGTTGAAAAGAAAGCAGCAACCTATGCTACTAACAGTATTTCTAGTACTGAAACTGATTATTTAGATCGAAGAGAAGATTTAGAGGTCAAGTATTTAGACTCTATTGGAGAGGAATCTATAATGGGATTTACATCCTATAATGATGCTAAAAAGAAGGAGCTAAATAAAGGATTGGATTTAAAAGGTGGTATAAATGTTACCCTTCAAATATCTGTAAAAGATATTTTAAAAGGCTTAGCAAATAATACAACAAATGCTAAATTCAACAAAGCAATAGCAAACGCAGATGCGGCTTCAAAAAGTAGTAGCGATACGTATGTTGATTTATTTTTTCAAGAATTTGATAAAATAGCAGATACAGACGGGGACGTAAAATTAGCATCTCCTGAAATTTTCGCAAATAAAGGTTTAAGTGATGTTATCAAGTTTCAAATGACTGATGATCAGGTGAAGCCTATCATCAGAACTAAAATAGATGAATCTATTATTTCAGCATTTGAAGTATTAAGAGAGCGTATTGATGGTTTTGGGGTTACACAACCTAACATCCAAAGAGAAGGAACTTCAGGTCGTATTTTAGTAGAATTACCTGGAGCTAAAGATATTGCTCGTGCACAAGAATTACTATCTAGCACAGCACAATTAGAATTCTGGGAAACGTACAGACCAGATAATCAAAACTTAAGTCAGTTTTTGTTTGCAGCAAACGAAAAACTTAAAACTCTTGTAGAGGTAGACCAACCAGAAACAATAAGCAAGCCAGAATCAGAAATAGATTCTCTTTTATCTGATGTGGCTCAGGATTCAATTGATTTTGCTAGTGAGGTAAATCCTTTGATTAGTTTATTGATTCCTGCTGATCCAGGAGGAAAAGCTTTCGTAAGAGCTTCAACGCAAGATACCGCACAGATTTCTGCTTATTTAAAGATGCCAGAAATTAGAAGATTGGTTCCTAAAGAATTACAATTTGTAAAATTCTTATGGGAAAGACCAACCGAAGGAGCGGAAATAGTTGGTTTGTATGCTATACAATCTAACAGAGCTGGTGTGCCAAGAATTAGTGGTGATGTAGTTAGTGATGCTCGTGATGATTTTGATCCTCGTAACAGACCAGCGGTAACTATGAGTATGAATACCAAAGGAGCTAAAGAATGGCAGAAACTTACTAATGATGCTAATCTTAACGGTACCGGTATCGCAATTGTTTTAGATAATAAAGTATATACTGCTCCTGGAGTAACTCAAGTTGGAGGTATTTCTGGTGGTCGTTCAGAAATAACAGGTGCATTTACTATTAATGAAACTAAAGATATTGCAAACGTTTTAAGAGCAGGTAAATTACCAGCGAAAGCAGAAATTATAGCATCAGAAATTGTTGGTCCATCTTTAGGGCAAGAAGCAATTGATAGTGGTTTTAATTCTTTCGCTATAGCCATGGTTTTTGTTTTAGTTTGGATGATTTTTTATTATGGTAGAGCTGGTGCTTTTGCTGATATTGCATTATTATTCAACATACTTTTAATCTTTGGTGTATTAACAAGTATCAAGGCGGTATTAACATTACCTGGTATTGCAGGTATCGTGTTGACTATTGGTATGTCTGTGGATGCAAACGTTCTTATTTTTGAACGTATTAAAGAAGAAATTGCTAAGGGTAAAGGTAAGTCTCTGGCTATCGCAGACGGTTTTAGTAATGCATTGTCTTCTATTTTAGATGCAAACATTACAACAGGTTTAACGGCAGTTATCTTATTTGTTTTTGGTTCTGGACCAATTAAAGGTTTTGCAACAACGTTAATCATTGGTATTTTAACCTCTTTATTTACGGCTATTTTTATAACTCGTTTATTAATTGGATGGTACTTGTCTGCAAAAGATAGAAAATTAGAATTTTCTACAGGAGTGACTAAAAACTTATTCAAAAACGTACATATTGATTTCTTAGGAAAAAGAAAAATTGCATACATCGCTTCAACGGTATTAGTAGTAGTTGGTTTGTATTCTTTATTTTTTGGTCCTGGATTACAGCAAGGCGTAGATTTTGTAGGAGGGCGTTCGTACCAAGTTCGTTTTGAGCAGCCTGTAAATCCATCAGAAATGGCAACAGAATTAAATGGTGTTTTTGGTAGTGGTACAAATGTTAAAACCTATGGTGAGGATAATCAAGTAATGATTACAACACCTTACAAGGTTGATGTTGAAGGTATTGAAGTTGATACTGAAATTCAGAATAAATTATTTACAACCTTACAGAAGTACTTCCCTGATGGAACCACATTTGCAGATTTTTCTGTAGCAAATGATGATAAAGCTATTGGTATCATGTCTTCTAAAAAAGTAGGTCCTACCATTGCGGATGATATCAAAAATAATGCTTTTTGGGCTATTATTGGTTCTTTAGCGGTTGTGTTCTTATACATTTTATTCCGTTTCCGTAAATGGCAATTCTCTTTAGGAGCTGTTGCAGCGGTATTCCATGATGTATTAATTGTGCTTGGTATCTTCTCTATTTTTGGTAAGATCATGCCTTTTAATATGGAAATAGATCAAGCTTTTATTGCAGCGATTCTAACGGTAATTGGATATTCATTGAATGATACCGTGGTAGTTTTTGACCGTATTCGTGAAATTATAGCGGAAAGAGGTTGGAGTGCTGGAGAGAATACCAACTTAGCTTTAAATAGTACTTTGGGAAGAACTTTGAATACGTCTTTAACAACTGTGATCGTTCTTCTTGCAATATTTGCTTTCGGTGGAGATTCCTTAAGAGGATTTATGTTTGCTATGATCATTGGTGTAGTAGTAGGTACCTACTCTTCATTATTTATCGCAACACCTGTTATGTTTGATACTTTAAAGAACAGTACTCAAGAAGGTATTGTCGAAGCAGAAGAAGTAAAATAAATATAATTTGTAGATATAGAAAAAGCCGCTAATTAGCGGCTTTTTTTAGTTTATAATAGTTCCTACAGAACCATTGGGGTCTTTCGTGAGGATATATTTTTGTTTCGGAGCAAGTCCGTATTCCTCTCGGTGAGATACAAAAATAATAGCAGTGGTAGACTCTGCTGCAATTTTATTAGTCAAGGCAACAAACAGTGCTGCGCTCTCATCATCTAAATTCTCTGTAGGTTCGTCTAAAATTAATACCAAAGGGTGTTTGATCATCGCTCTAGCAATCATTACCAAACGTTGTTCACCAACAGGCAACTCTGTAAAGATGGCTTCTGCTTTATCATTCATTTTAAGCACTTCTAGCCACTCTTCTGCAATTAAGACCTGACTTTCTGTTGGAAGTTTGTAAAGGCCTATAGAGTCGTTTAAACCGGATATAAGCATGTTTTTTACCGTGTGAGTGCGTTTAAAATTGTGGGTCAAGGTGGGGGCGTAATAGCCAATCCTTTTTTTAATATCCCAAATGGTTTCGCCACTACCTTTTTTCTTTCCGAATAAATAGAGTTCTTGATTGTATCCTTTGCTATTTTCTCCTGTAATTAAAGACAATAAAGTGGTTTTTCCACTACCATTCTTTCCTATCAACTGCCAAAACGATCCTTTTTTAATATCCCAACTAATGTTTTGCAATATAGGTTTCTCGTCAAAATGTACATTTATATTCTTCAGACTTATTAATATGTCTCCTTCGTAATCTAACTTTTTAAATGGTTTAGGAAGCTCTTTTGTGAATGGGTTTTCTAAATTGAATACTGTTTCTTTCGCTATACGTTGTAGGTTTCCATTGTGTAGAAGTTCATATTTATTTTTGATGAAATCTAAGGCATCTGCTTTTCTGCTTAAGATGACTATAAATAATTTGGTAGCAGTATTTTTTTGAATAGCAGTTTTTAAGTCTGCAACAGATTCTTGGTCTAAATTATCAAAGGGATTGTCTAAAACTAGAAAATCAGCATCAGCTGCTAAAAGGTAGTTTAGTACAATTTTTCGCTGTTCTCCGCTAGACATTGATTTTAAGCTCTGGGTTGTGTTTTTTGTAGCAATTTTCAGTTCGTGTACTTCTTCCTCGAAAATCAATTCTTCAATTCTGGACTTAGAAAGAGCATCTCCTTTAAGGTTTTGTATAGCTTCTAAGTCTAAAGGATTTTTTGAATCAAGAAGCTTAGATATTAAGCTTTTTATAGGGCTATTGTTTTGAGTAAAAATAAGAGTATGAGACATGCTTCAATAAAATTTGAATTATAGGTTTAATCTAAAAATATAAACAGGATTGCCATGGTAGGTAGTTTCAAAATCTAGCGTCAACCCGTTTCTTTGGGCTACTTTTTGGGAGGGTATATTGTCTTTGTGGATGATGCTGATTAGAGAGCTGCATAAATGGTTAGAAATTGCGTAGTCTATACATGCTTTTGCTGCTTCTGTGGCATAACCCATGTTCCAGTATGCAGGAAGTAGCGAATAGGCTATTTCAATTTCTTTTTTTTCATGTATTTCTTGTACAAGTAATCCTGCTAGTCCAAGAAACGTTCTCGTTTGCTTGTGAATCAGTGCAAGTTTTCCGCCAAGATTGTGCTCATATCTATATAATGTACGCTCAAAATCTGCCTTACATGCAGTAATAGGGTTCTCAGGTAAACCGTTCCAAAATTTTGAAGTTCGTTTGTCTTCATGAAAAGGAAGCCATAAATTAAAATCAATGGGGTGTAATTTTCTAAATAATAATCGGTCAGACGTGCTATTATTCAGTAGGTAATCCATTTAAATGCTGCTTATAGTTCTTTATAAACAATGCTGTCTTTAACTTCTAGAAGATATTTTTCTGCCAATCCTGCATTTATTTCTAGCACATACTTTATAGGTACCTGTGATGATAATCCTTCTTCATTAAAGGGAATAGCATTTTCTTGAAAACTAGCTATTTTCATATGCTCATCAATATAAATAATATCTAATGGAATCGCTGTATTTTTCATGTAGAAAGAGTGCATGGCTACATCGGGAAATACAAATAACATCCCTCTAGTTGGTTTCATGGTATTGCGGTACATGAGTCCAGTTTCAGTTTCGTAATCTGTAGCTGCTATCTCAATATCAAAAGAGGCTATGATAGAATCTGTTTTCGCTTTATAAATCGTTAATTCTCCTTCTTTTTTAAACGCGATTGCGGCAGTTTCTACTGCTTGCTTTGGTTCTTCTTTGCAAGAGCTTAGAAAGCCAAGGGTTATGCAGCTAAGGAGTACTAGGGCGTTTTTCATGGGTCTTATGATTTTATTGGTCTAAACATGAAATAGAGTCCTATGAGTACAAACGGAATACTAAGCCATTGTCCGATAGATAAAAGCTCCATAGATTCATCAAGCGAATTTTGACGTTCTTTTACAAACTCAACAAAGAAACGTATAGACCATAAAAGCACTAAAAATGTACCAAATAAGAATCCTGGCTTATCTTTTTTATCTGTTTTCCAGTAGAAATAGTATAATATAATGAAAACAAATATATAGCAAACTCCCTCGTATAATTGTGCTGGATGGCGGTATGGTATCGCTTCTAAAATAGCTGCGAATTTAGGATTGTTTTCAATAAGACTGTAGGCTACACTAGGCGTTTTAGCATTGGTAAGTTGCATTGCTTTGTAAGCAGGAAGATCGTCAGAATTACGGACAAATTTAGTGGCAAATACAAACGATTTCTCTACGGTTTTACCAACAATTTCTGAGTTGAAAAAATTCCCCAAACGTACAAAAAATGCACCAATAGCTACAGGGATTACAATTCGGTCTAATATCCAAAGTACTTTAAAGCCTGGGTGTTTACGTACATATAAGTACATGGCTACAATAATTCCTATAGCGGCACCATGACTTGCAAGTCCTGTAAACCCCGTGAATTCATATCCTTTGATAAAGCCAAGTATGGCTTCATTAGGGTTTGCTTTAATGGGTAATAATATCTCTAAAAGATTGTTTTTGTAATAGGGCCAGTCATAAAAAAATACATGTCCTAAACGGGCGCCTAGCATTGTTGCAAGAACAGTATATATGAAAAGAGAGTCTAATTGCTCAACAGTTTTTTTCTCTTTTAAAAAAATCTTTTTCATAAGATACCAGCCCAAAGCGAAGGCAGCAATCCACAAAAGATTATAATATTTAATTTGAATAAACCCAATTTTGAATAGCGTGTCGTTTGGGTTCCAAGTAATACCTAAAAAGTACATTTACAAATATTTTGAAGGGCTAAGATAAGAAAATTGACGCTAGACAGCGTGAAGCATGGTAAAGAAATTAGAAATTTATACGATTGAAATAAAACTCCTATTTAAGGCACGGGGTCATAACCTTTTCCTCCCCAAGGGTGGCAACTAAAAATTCTTTTTATTCCAAGCCAACCTCCTTTAAAAAGGCCATGTTTTTTTAAAGCTTCTAGGGTGTATTGTGAGCACGTAGGGCTATAGCGGCAACTAGCTGGTGTAAGTGGTGATATGACCAATTGATAGAAGCGGACTAAAAAAACAAAAGGTGCAATGAGTATTTTTTTCATGGAGATGAAATTACCCTCAAAAATACGCTTTTCTACAGGAATTATAAAACCTGCGCGTTCCTAGGTTCAAGGTTATAGTAATTTTTATTATCAACTAATAGAAGAGGATTTTGATGCCAAATGTTCTAGTTCTTTCTGTAGTGCAACAATGAGATTCGAATATTAAGGGATAGGCTAATAGTATTTTTAATGAGAAAATAGAGCAGTAACCTTCTATTATGGCACTAATTCTTAGCTTGCATTCAAATGTTTATACTTCTTGTTGAGTGAGAGAAATTGTAAGGTGCTATTATTCCTAATTTGCTATTATATTTCTCTTTTTTTTTGAACGACCTAGGTCAATCTCCGGTTGAATCTTGTACTAACGAGCATGTAAAATTTAGCCGTACATTTTCTTTGGAATAGGAGTAAAAAGCGTAAAGATGTTTGTATGAAGTTTGGTTTTGATGACAGATCCTATTTAAATCGTGTATTCAAAACCAAACATTGTATTTTCTTAGGAGCATTAGCGCCAAAATTGCGATGCAATTTAAGTTAAGAGATGCTAAAAGTAGTACCTTCTTTACCGTCTTTTAATTGAATGCCTAGTGCTGCTAATTGGTCTCTTATAATATCAGAAGTAGCAAAATCTTTATTGTCTCTTGCTTCTTTTCTAAGTTGTATTAATAAAGCCACCACTCCAGATAATTTATCAGAATCGGAATTAGCATCATTTTTATCCTCTAGACCTAAAATGTCAAATATAAAGGCGTTGAAGGTTTCTTTTAGAAGTGTTTTGTCAGCTTCAGAGATCGCTTCTTTCTTTTCTTTGATAGCATTAATATGCTTTACAGCTTCAAATAAATGAGCAATTAGGGTTGGCGTATTAAAGTCATCATTCATGGCATCGTAACATTTCTGTTGCCATGCGGTAAAATCAAAATCAGAACTAGCACCTGTTTCTAATTTATCAATAGCGCTTAAAGCTTCCATTAGTTTCTGAAATCCTTTTTCAGAAGCTAGAAGTGCGTCATTGCTCAAATCTAGGATACTCGTATAATGCGCTTGCATCATAAAAAAACGTACTACCGTAGGGGTAAAAGCTTTTGAAAGAATGCTATTATTGCCAGAAAAAATTTCGTCTGGTAAAATATTATTTCCAGTAGATTTTGCCATTTTTTTACCATTCATGGTAAGCATATTGGCGTGCAACCAATAATTTACAGGCGATGCGCCATTGCTAGCTTCAGCTTGTGCAATTTCACATTCATGATGCGGGAATTTTAAATCCATTCCGCCTCCATGAATATCAAAAGTTTCGCCTAAATATTTAGTGCTCATCGCGGTACACTCTAGGTGCCAACCAGGAAAACCATCTCCCCAAGGAGAAGGCCACCTCATAATATGTTGCGGTTCGGCTTTTTTCCAAAGGGCAAAATCTTGCGGACTATGCTTATCGTCTTGAGCAGCTAATTCACGAGTATTCGCAATCATGTCTTCTAACTTACGGCCACTTAATTTCCCATAGTTATGGGTTTCGTTAAATTTTGGAACATCAAAATAAACAGAACCATTAACCTCGTAAGCAAAACCTTTATTGAGAATCTCTTTTATAATTTCTATCTGCTCAATAATATGACCGGTAGCTGTAGGCTCTATACTCGGAGGTAAAAAATTAAATTTTTGTAAGATAGTATGGAAGTCAACCGTATATCGTTGTACTACTTCCATAGGTTCAATACGTTCTAAGCGTGCTTTTTTTGCAATTTTATCCTCGCCATCATCTGCATCGTTTTCTAAATGCCCTGCATCTGTGATATTACGAACATAACGTACTTTATAACCCAGGTGCTTAAAGTATCTAAAAATCATATCAAAAGACATGAATGTTCTACAGTTTCCTAAGTGTACATTGCTGTATACTGTGGGACCGCAAACATACATTCCTATGGCACCTTCGTGTATAGGTGTAAATAGCTCTTTTTGTCCAGATAATGAATTGTAAACTTTTAAATGCTGAGTTTTATATAATTGCATGCTTTGATTGAAAAATAATTAAAACCTTGTTTCTAATTTGATGAAATTTAAAAACTCTCTACGTGTAGCTTCTTCTTTGAATTTTCCACCATATTCTGCAGTAACTGTGCTGCTTTCAATATCGCGAATACCTCTAGAATTTACACAAAGGTGTTTTGCGTCAATAACGCAAGCTACATCCTCGGTGTTCAAGACTTTTTGTAATTCTCTTACAATCTGAATATTTAAACGTTCTTGTACTTGTGGTCTTTTGGCAAAATAATCTACAATTCGATTCATTTTAGAAAGTCCTACAACAGTTCCGTTTGAAATATAAGCAACATGAGCTCTACCAACAATTGGTAAGAAATGATGCTCACAAGTACTATAAAGTGTTATGTTTTTTTCAACCAACATCTCACCATATTTGTATTTGTTATCAAATGTTGAGGATTTTGGTTTTTTGTTAGGGTGTAAGCCTGCAAATATTTCGTTAACAAACATTTTTGCTACTCGGTTAGGAGTGCCCTTTAAACTATCATCAGTAAGGTCTAAGCCTAAAGTTTCCATGATTTCAGAAACATTTGCCTTAATCTTTACTATTTTTTCTTCATCACTCAATTCAAAAGCATTGGCAAGTAATGGAGTATCTTCAGAAGTAGAAACATGATTGTCTCCAATTTCATCAAATTGATCTTCTAATGTGCTGTCAATTTTCATTTATTATCATCTCTTAAATGCTGCAAAGATATACATTATCTACTATTTAATAGCAAGATTAGCTTGTTACACAACATTAATTAGCACAGGCTTTGTCGCGTGTTTAGTTTTATACTTACTAATGAAGTATCTCTAATGAGATTTATTATATTATTTTTTTTATTTTCTAATTTAACCATTGCACAAATCTCCCCAGATTGTTCAACGGCTATTCCTATTTGTAATAATACACCGGTGAATAGCGGGACAAATAGTTATGGAGTAGATGATTTTGCAGGAGTCAGTGAGTCTGGTTGTTTAGAACGTACCGCTTCAGGATCTATAGAATCAAATTCGGCATGGTATCGTTTTAGAACTTCAGCAACAGGGCAGTTAGGATTTAATATTAGTACAGCTACTGATGAAGACTGGGATTTTGCATTGTACAAAACAGATGACTGTACCAATTTAGGAGATCCGCTGCGTTGTAATTTTTTAGATAATGGCGATCAAAATAGTTTTTTAGGAGTAGGGGAGGACCCTACGGGAGCTACAGATAATATACAATATGAAGATTGGCTTTCTGTAGTGCCAGGCGAAGAATATTACCTATTAATTAATAATTTTTCAAATGTAAATTCAGGATTTTCAATTCAATTTTCTGGTGATATTTTTGTGACAAATCCCTATGATGCTTTAGATTGTACTATTATTAGTAATCTTTTAGGTCCGCCTATTGCGGCTTGTGAGTCAGATTTTGTACAATTAGATGCAACTAGCACTGGTGCTTTAGGTTATGAATGGTTTCGAGATGATGGTAGTGGTTATACGCAAATTGCAGGAGCCACAACTGCCACATTAAATGTGTTGGATTCGTCTAATTATCGGGTGGTAGTTACGAGAGCTGCAGATAATATTATTAGTGATGTTCAAGTGTCTTTTTCGCCAAGGCCTGTAGCTAATACTGTGGTAGATAAATTTTTCTGTTTTGATGAAGCAGTTTTTAATTTAAGTACCGTGGATGTAGAAGTTTTAGGGTCTCAAAATCCAGATGATTTTTTAATCACCTACCATGCAACATTTTCTGATGCTGTTACAGGGTTTAATGCTTTGGAGAGTAATTATATAAAATCGGCTGGTACAGAAACAATTTATATTAGAATTTCGTCACTAGTAAATCCTAATTGTTATGATGCTTCTCAAGATTTTCAATTGATAGTATCTGAGGAAATAGAGCAAGATTTTCCAGCAACGGTTTATTTATGCGAGGCTGTTTCTTCTGCTAGTATTGGTGATGATACTCCAAATTCAAATTTCACGTATTTGTGGAGTACAGGTGAAAGTACGGCAACCATAAACGTGGCAACGGCAGGAATTTATGAACTTATGGTAAGTACTACGATTGGTGCACTAACCTGTACAGAGGTTTTTGATGTAACTTTAGTTATTTCAAAAGCACCCAACATTACAACAGTAGTTATTGATGATTTACAGGCAAATAATACAGTTTTGGTACATACAGAATTAGGTGGCAACTATGAGTATCAGATAGATGGGGAACCTTTTCAGATGAGCTCACAATTTACCAATGTTTTACCAGGTATGCATACGCTTACTGTGAACGATTTGGAAGGATGTGGCACGGATTCTGAAACCATTGTAGTGGTTGGGTTTAAACGATTTTTTAGTCCTAATGGCGATGGGATTAACGATGTATGGTCTGTAGAAGGCTTAGAAGCATTAGACAGTCCGGTACTGCTAATTTTTGATCGCTATGGAAAATTACTACAACAGTTAGATCCTACACAAACAGCATGGGATGGTTTATATAAAGGAATCCAAATGCCTGCTTCAGATTATTGGTTTCAGCTAAGTTACTTAGAAACTGATGGTAGTAGGGTTGTTGCAAAATATATAAACAATCACTTTTCTTTAAAGCGATAGCGCTAAATAACACAGGTATTTCATCGATTAAATGCAAATAATAGCGGCTAAATATACTAAACTGACCGTATATTAAGTTAATACCCCATATCACACACACCATCACACACAAATGAGACTATTTTTAAGCGTGCTTTGTTTTATGTTGTTTTTGACAACTTTTGCTCAAAATTCACCAGATTGTAGAACGGCAATTCCCGTATGTGCAGATATACCTTACTTGGGTCTTGCAGACGGATTAGGGGATATAGAAGATTTTGATCCCGAAGTAATTTTGCAAACGGGATGTTTAGAAAAGGGTAGCGTAAGTTCTGCTAATATTGAAAATAACACTTCTTGGTTTGTTTTTAGAGCAGGTACGGGCGGTCAAGTTGGTTTTGATATTGAAGCACTTTCAGATACTGCGGAATGGGATTTTGCGGTATATGGTCCTGATGTAGATTGTGAGGCTATCTCCAACGGCACAGCGCAACCAATACGCTGTAATTATGAAGTGAATACAACACGTTTTACGGGCCTAGGGATAAATCCTGAAAATGGTGATGAAGGGAGACCTAATCAAACCCAGAGTTTAAATACCTACGATGAATACTTAAATGTTACGGCAGGGGAGATCTATTATATTTTAATCAATAACTTTAATACAAATTTTGACGATGATGCGGAACCTTTTGAGCTTACGTTCACAGGAGGTTCTGTAAGTGAAGACCAAGATACGGCATTAGATTGTACTTTAAGGGATGAGTTTTTAGGATTGGACATTGCTGCTTGTGAAGGTGATGCGGATATCACATTAAGTGCCTTGCGTTCTCCTGCAGGGCCAGATATTGCTTCTATAGTTTGGTCTGTAGATTATGATGATGATGGCGTAATTGATGACGCTAATTTGTTAAGCGGTCCTCCAGCAACTGCGGCGGAATTAGTGATTCCAGCCCAAGTTGCAAATTCAGGACGTTACTTTGTGACGATAACAACTGCTTCAGGTACACCTCCGACTATTGTTGATATAGGTGGAATTTTAATTACCGTTTTCGGCCCTCCAGTGTTAGAGGAGGTGATTATTTTAAATTCTAACCTGACGAATGCTCCTGATCAAAATAATATTGAAATAGTTGTAGAGGATCTAAGAGGTAATGGTTCTTATGAATATGCTATTAATGACGGGCCGTTTAGAGATGTTCCTATATTTTATGATGTTCCTCCGGGGATCAATACAGTTATCATTAATGATAAGAATGGTTGTGGAATAACAGAACCAATAGAGTTTTTAGTGATAGGGTATCCAAAGTTTTTTACACCCAATGGAGATTTAATAAACGATACTTGGAATATTAAAGGAATTGATGATCCTAGCATCATAGACCCCGTGGTATTTATCTTTGATCGTTATGGTAAATTGTTAAAACAATTAGATGTGAATAGCGCTTGGGATGGTACTTATGTTGGTAGAGCAATGCCAGCCTCTGATTATTGGTTCAGATTTGAATACGCAGGTACGGAAAATGGAGTAGTAGTTGCAAAGCTGTTGCAGAATCACTTTACTTTGAAACGATAAAAGACCCGCTTTAGGGCGAGTCTTTTGATATGCTTTAATGATATTTTTCTTAGAAGTTCACCGTATAGGATAGTGTAACATTGGTGTTTGTTCTATCGATATTTAAATTGGCAGTAGGATCAGTACTTAAAATAGTACGGCTTCTATCTTGTGAGAATGAGTTTACCGCTAAATCTAATCTGCTAGGACCAAAATTGTATCCAAGACCACCCGAAATTCCGTTTAAATCTCCTATCAAATCATTTTCGTAAGGACTTTGCTCGTAACGGTATCCTGCTCTTAGGCTTACTTGTTTAATTCTATATTCACCACCTAATCTAATAGAGGAAACAGCTCTCAATTGTTCTGATATAAATTCGTTTTCAGTTAAAAAATTTGGGTCAGAATCAGGTCTCAATTCTGCCTTAGACATATCTTGGTAACCGTAATCTAAACTTAATAAGCCATCTTTTCCAAAAACCAAGGCTAAACTACCTGTTACTTTTCCTGGAGTTTTAATGGTGTATTTATCGTAGGTATTAATTACATTGAAATTAATAAAGCCTATATCTTGATCCGCTATATCGGAATTAATGCGTTGAGAAAACTCATCTGAAATACGATACCATGTAGGAGATTGGTAGCTACCACCTACTCTTACATTGTTGTTTACCTTTGCAATTGCTCCTAAGCTAAACGAAAAAGCATTTCCGCGGCTGCGTAATAGATTGTCAAATGTGGTGAATTGCACATCAGAATCCGCGTTATAGCCGTTTTCTGTAAGTTCCGTAAGTTGATCCAAAAATATACTGTGCACGTTGATAGACGCTCCTATGTATAAATTATCTTGATACTGAGTGGCCATGTTAAACGTGTATTTGTCATTGTACCCTGTACTTATTTGACGATAATTTTGAGTAACCGAATTGTATTCACTTGTAGAAATATAGTCTGTATTGTTGTCATTGTCTGGATCTACAGCATCTATGGCGCCACCAAAAATTCCTAAAAAGGCTTGTTGGTCTCTAAAGCCTAGACTAGAACCAATGTCTAGATAAGCAGATTCTATAAATTCTCCATCTTGTAATTTTAAAGGGCCAAGTGGTAAGCCTTGTGCGAAACTCAAGAAGTAGTTGTCAATACCTTGTGTGGTATTGTAATTTGCATTGATGTAATTGTCAAAGCTCTGTACTTTGTCAAAATTTAAGCCAATGCTAAATTTTTTCCAATTTGCATCAGGGTTACTGTTGTTAAATACAAATACGCCCCCAATTTGATTAATATCAAAATTATTCTCTGTAGAATTGAAGGAGCTATTTCCGTTGTAAAACGAGTTGTTTTTTACGTGAAAATTAGTTCCAGAAAGGGTAAACTGACTATTGTTAAAAACTGCCGATCCTGCAGGGTTAATGTTTAAAGAAGATAAATCTCCTCCTAGAGCCCCAAATGCACCACTCATCGCTTGAAATCTTGCGGTACCTTGTAAGTTATCTGTACTGTATCTTAAAACGTCATCAATATTTTGTGCATTCATAGCTGCGCACGCCGCTATCATGACCAAAGTAATATACTTTTTCATATCAATCTTAATTAAAATTTAAAACTTAGCTTAATTTCCTCTACCACTACTTCTGCTGCTGCTAGATGATGATCTAGAAGAGCTACCGCTGCTTCTTGAAGAAGAGGAGCTGCTACTTCTAGAAGAACTGCCTGAGGATCTATAACTTCCGCCACTACTAGATCTACTGCTAGAGCTTCTAGTGGTTGTTGGAGCGCTGCTTCTAGAGCTAGAACTTCTTGTTGTTGGACTACTGCTTCTTGAGTTGCTGCTAGAAGACCTGCTTGTTGAAGGTGTGTATGTTCTAGAAGAAGATCTGCTGTAGGTGCTTCTACTAGTGCTAGGGGAGCTTGAGCTTCCTCGGTAAGTAGAATTTGATCTAGAACTTCTATTTGTGCTTGGTGATACTCTTGTGCTTCTAGAGGTTCTATAACTAGAGTTTCTATTAGTGCTTGATCCGGTTCTGTAAGAAGAACTTCTTGAAGTTGCTGCGCTGCTTCTACTTCTGCTAGTCGAATAATTTGATCTAGAGCTAGATAAAGCAGATCTGCTTCTTAAAGCTGAGTTGCTATATAAACTAGACCTATAGTTGCCTCTTCTGCCATACGATCGTGCATAGCTTCTGTTGCCGTAATTATTGTAGCGATTATGATAGTTATTGTAATATGGAGCATAAAATCCTCCACCATAGAAACCTCCGCCATAAAATCCATTATAACCGTAGCCACCGCCCCAGCCCCAATTATTCCAGCGATTGTAACCCCAAGGTCTATTCCAGTAGCCGCCATTGTTGTAATAACCATTCCATCCCCAATTATTCCAGCCATAACCATAACCATAACCATAGCCGCCGCCCCAGCCCCAGTTGTTATTATTGTAATAATTTATTGATACACTTGTTGGGTTTTCTCCCCAACCACCATATCCGTCATAGCTGTTATAATCATCATTATAATAAGTATCGTCATAAACCATGTCGGTACTGTCTTGTGCTTGGCTATAGTAACCGTCTATATCCGTAAAAATCTCATCATCTAAGATTTCCTGATATTCATCCGCCTTTTGTCCAAAATAATTGGCGTACGGATTATTGGTCTGCTGAACAGGAGCAGAAAGTCTTTCTGTATATTGTACTGTTTCGTTAGCATAAATACCATCATTATCATAGTATGAAGATTGTTGGTATGAGCCACAAGACACTATAAATAATGCTAATATAGGCATTAATATAGCTGCTCTAATTTTTAGGAGGGGTGCTGGATGTATCATCTATTAGAAATTTAATTGTTGAACACTGTAAAAATAGTTAGTTTTACCGAACTATTTTTTAAATAAAGGTACAAGATTTGTGCCAAACTAAGTGCTATGAGTAAAAACTTAACGAAAAGAAGCGAGGATTATTCTAAATGGTATAATGAACTTGTTGTAAAAGCCGATTTAGCTGAAAATTCGGGAGTTAGAGGTTGTATGGTGATTAAACCTTATGGATATGCCATATGGGAGAAAATGCAAGCAGCTTTAGATACCATGTTTAAAGAAACAGGTCATGAGAATGCCTATTTTCCTTTATTTATACCTAAATCATATTTAAGTAAAGAGGCAAGTCATGTAGAGGGTTTTGCAAAAGAATGTGCTGTAGTTACGCATTACCGACTTAAAATGGCGGAAGATGGAAGCGGAATTATCGTAGATCCTGATGCTAAGTTGGAGGAAGAGCTTATTGTAAGACCTACTTCCGAAACTATTATTTGGGATACCTACAGAAAATGGATTCAATCTTATAGAGATTTGCCGATACTAATAAATCAATGGGCTAATGTAGTGCGTTGGGAAATGCGCACACGTTTGTTTTTACGTACAGCAGAATTTTTATGGCAAGAAGGGCATACTGCCCATGCCACAAAAAATGAAGCTGTAGCAGAAGCGGAGCAAATGATGAATATCTATGCCGAATTTGCAGAGAATCATATGGCTGTTCCTGTAATAAAAGGTTTAAAGACAGAAACAGAGCGTTTTGCAGGTGCTATAGAAACGTATTGTATTGAAGCGTTGATGCAAGATGGGAAAGCCTTACAAGCAGGTACCTCTCACTTCTTAGGTCAGAATTTTGCAAAGGCATTTGATGTGAAGTTTACGTCTAAAGAAGGAAAACAAGAATTAGTTTGGGCTACTTCATGGGGAGTTTCTACTAGATTAATGGGGGCGTTAGTGATGACGCATAGTGATGATAAAGGTTTGGTGCTTCCTCCAAAATTAGCACCAATACAGGTTGTTATTGTTCCTATTTATAAGGGTGATGACCAGTTAGATGCTATTTCTGAGCGCATTGCGCCACTTGTAAAAGAATTACGTGCAAAAGGTGTATCTGTTAAATATGACAATAGAGACACGTATAAACCAGGATTTAAGTTTGCGGAGTATGAGCTTAAGGGTGTGCCTATTCGTTTGGCTATTGGACAGCGCGACATGGATAATGGAACTTTTGAAGTTGCCCGAAGAGATACATTAGAAAAAGAAACAGTTCAAGCAGATGAAATTGTAGCTAAAATTGAATTCTTACTAGAAGATATTCAGAAGAATATTTTCAAAAAAGCATTAGATTATAGAGAGAATCACATCACAGAAGTAGAAAATTACGATGAATTTAAAGAAATTTTAGAAAATAAAGGAGGTTTTATTTCTGCGCATTGGGATGGTACTCCTGAAACGGAAGAGCGAATTAAAAATGAGACAAAGGCAACAATACGTTGTATTCCGATAGATGTAAAGCCGGAAAATGGAGTTTGTATTCTTACTGGAAAACCTTCAAAAAACCGAGTGCTTTTTGCAAAAGCGTATTAATTTTTCAAAAAAATATAATTAGCTATTGCAATAGTAAAAAATAGTTGTATTTTTGCATCCGCAATTACGCAATGTGTTGGTCCGTTCGTCTAGGGGTTAGGACGCCAGGTTTTCATCCTGGTAACAGGGGTTCGATTCCCCTACGGACTACAAAATGCTTTTAAATAGATTGCTCTATTTTTTGGCGTTAAGTTCAAATATATTATGGTCCGTTCGTCTAGGGGTTAGGACGCCAGGTTTTCATCCTGGTAACAGGGGTTCGATTCCCCTACGGACTACTTAAAAAAATTAAGGATTGAAAATCCTAAATAAATAAATTAGAAAAGAAATGGCAAATCACAAGTCAGCGTTAAAGAGAATTAGAAGAAACGAAGCAGCGCGTATACGTAATAAATATCAGCACAAAACAATGCGTAATGTATTGAAGAAGATTCGTTCTGAAGAAGATAAGAAAGCTGCTGAAACTTTATTTCCTACTGTAGTTAGTATGATTGACAGATTAGCTAAGCGTAATATTATACACGCTAACAAAGCTTCTAATCTTAAAAGTAAATTATCTAAGCAAATTGCAGCTCTATAAGTTTTTGTAGAAATTTGCTATACATTATATAAAGCGCTTCATCATTTGATGAGGCGCTTTTGTTTTTCAATAGTTTACCCAAAGAATACTTGGTGTAAATATCTTCCAGGTGCTAGAGTAAAGCCTCCCGCAATAATCAGCGCACCAAAATATAAGGCTATCATTTTTCTTTTGTGTCCTTTAATATCACCTTTTTTAACCGCAACTATAGCTGTCGGAACACTGTAAAGTGTTAAGAGTCTAAATAAATGTATTCAGCTAAAATGGTTTAAAAATTGACTGCCTACATGAGCAGGAATAAATAGGCTTACCAGGGCGGTGAAAAACATTAAAGACATGTAAATTTTTCCGATCAATTTATGTTGTTTTGAGCCTTTTCGAGCAAGCAAAAGATAGGCCCCAACAAAGAGGCATGGTGTTACTGTTATTAAATGCGTAAACATTAAAATTTTGTAGCTATTCATTCTATTATTTTTGACTAAAAATATGCGATTTTAAGGCGTATCTGTAATTTTTGCAACCACGAGTGTCAATTAGTGGGATTGAATTGATTAGCGTTACTTCAATTTAGGTTTCATCACGATAAAGCCTATAATAAAACAACAGTACATTGTAAATGATGCTGCTTTGTGGAAAGGAGCAATTTGATAATATAAGGCAACGTTTTCTCTAGTAATATAACTATATATAATATTAATTGGAAAGTAGACCAATTCGTAGATGATTAGCCCCAGGCTTATCCAGAAAAGCAGTCTTTTGAAAAGTAGTGGATTTTTTTTGTTTTCTAAAATGAAATTTATGGATATAAAAATCAGCAAAAGTGAAGCATAGGTGTAAGAGAATAACTGTCTTTCTGTTATGATGCTTTTGAAATAGGCATTTATAAACGCTATGATTAAATAAGCTATTCCTCCATAAGCTATAATATTTTTTATTTTTTTACTGGAGGTGTAATGCCAAAAGATGTAATAAAAGTAGCTGAAAAATATAAGTGAATAGGCGTAATATATGATGTAGTTGTAGTCCGAATATAATCCGGTGATAAACGGATTTAAATTTGGGTCTATTCTGATAATCAAACCTAGTAATTCTGTTAGTAAAATATAGGTTAACATAACGGGGAGATACCGCAATTTACTTTCAAAATACTTTTTGTAGTTGACAATAGATGCTGCTATTGTAAGTATATAAAGTATTAAATAGTGATCTGAGAATATTTCTTTAAACAAATTACGGGGGCTTAATGTGTTTAATATAGTGAATTTAATGATTGCATTATACTTTTAATTTTCCTTTCATTTGAATGAAGCCATAGATGAAAAATATGTACATTATATCAACAAGAATAATGTGAAGGCGTCTAACGTTATGATAAATTTCAATATTTTGAAAACTTGTGTTTGAATAGTAAATAATAATTGGGATAAACCCTAAGTAAAATATTAGTAATCCGATGCTTAACCAAAAAACCAAGCTATGTTTAGAAAATTTAGTTCTTAGAATTTTATTGTCTAATCTAAAATAGATTGAGATAATATATATTAATATTATACTTCCTGTTATATACATCAATATTAAAGAATCTAATACTGGATTTTGAAAAAATATATTAATTATACATATGAGCACATAAATAAATGAAATAAATTTTATTTTTCTTCTTTTTGATTTTATAAAACTCCAATAAACAAAGAAAAAGTAACCGAAGAAAATAAAATTATATGCGTTATATAGTGCTTGGCTATGATCTGAATAAAACCCCGATATTATAGGATTAAAATCAGGGTTGTATTTTATAAATGTACCTAACGATTCATTGAGCAAAGTGTACATAAAAAGTATAGGTAAATATTTCAATGATGTATCGAAATATTTATTATAATTATATAAAGAGACAAAAGTAGTTAGGCAATATAAGGGTAAAAAAGAATTTTCTAATATTTTGTCAAGAATATCAATCATAATTGACTGATGTTAATTAAAATCAGATCCCTTCGGTGGTGGAGGGGACATTTGAATAGTGTTCATAATCAAACTTTCTTCAGCAAACATTAGGGGTGCTGTTGTTGCGGGTAAGAAAGAGGCATAAGATTTATTCGTTTTCTTATGAGTGTCTCCCATTTTACTGTCTAAGATTCCTGGATAGTCTCGGATCAATGCAGCTTCTTTCTTGCCGTCACCTAAATCTTTAATATAAAAACCCATATTCATAGCGTCAACTTTTATTGTTGGAAGGATGAAAAATGAATTTTGGCGCGGGTGTTTTACCTCTTTATGATCAGGAAAATCTTTTTTGTCTGGGTAGGTAGAAAAATAAAAACGTAAGGTTTCTACTTTTACCCCAGCCTCTTTAGCTTCTTGCTCTACATAGGCAATATAGTTTTTTACCGTTTCTATATCATAATCGCCATAACGAGAAGCAATAAATTTGGAGCCATCTTCTAAAGGATCTTCTATTTTTTCTATTAATTGAGCTCTTTTTTTAGTGTAATTGTCGTAATCTTCTTTAGCATCTGTAATGCTAATAATTTGTTCAGGAGCTTTTACTTCTTTTGTTTTTTCTTCCTGTGGCTCCCTGTGTGTGGGTTCCGTGTCAGGGGTGGTTTGTTTCTTTTCAGAATTACAACTTACAAGTAATGAGAATGCAACGAATAGCAATCCCAGGTTTTTTTTACGTTTCATCGGTTATGATTTTTAGTGTTGTGAAATTATTTGCATGTGAGCCGTAGAGGGGATTGTGCTTTTTATGCGTTGTAAATATATTTGAAATAATTGATAAATAGAACTCTAATGGCTTTAATTCGTAATGTTGCGCTAATGTAGAACCAGTTTTAAGGCCATTAAAAAAGCCCAATGAAAATTTCATTGGGCTTTTTGTATTTAAAATCAGAGTTAATTTTATTGACTCATTGTCATTAAAAACTCTTCATTGTTTTTTGTTTGTTTAATGCGTTGCTCAATAAACTCCATGGCTTCTATTGGGTTCATATCGGCTAAATACTTGCGCATAATCCACATACGTTGTATTGTAGCTTCGTCTAATAATAAATCATCTCTACGTGTACTAGAAGAAGTTAGATCTATAGCAGGGAATATTCTACGATTAGCAATCTTACGATCTAGTTGTAGTTCCATATTACCGGTACCTTTGAATTCTTCAAAAATAACTTCGTCCATTTTAGAGCCTGTTTCTGTTAAAGCGGTTGCAATAATAGATAGCGATCCGCCACCTTCTATATTACGAGCAGCTCCAAAGAAACGTTTTGGTTTGTGTAGAGCATTGGCATCTACACCACCACTTAATACTTTTCCAGAAGGTGGTTGTACCGTGTTATAGGCACGCGCTAAACGCGTTATAGAATCTAATAAGATCACAACATCATGACCGCATTCTACTAGTCTTTTTGCTTTTTCTAAGACAATATTAGCAACTCTAACGTGTTCTGTAGGTTCTTTGTCAAAAGTAGAAGCAACAACTTCTCCGCGAACATTACGTTGCATGTCTGTAACTTCTTCAGGACGTTCATCAATTAATAATATTATTTGATATACTTCCGGATGGTTTGCTGCAATACCATTTGCGATATCTTTAAGCAACATTGTTTTACCAGATTTAGGTTGCGATACAATCATACCTCTTTGTCCTTTTCCAATTGGAGAGAATAAATCGATAATACGTGTAGATATAGTACCTTGTCTTTCTGATAAATTAAATTTTTCTTGAGGGAATAAGGGTGTTAAATGCTCAAAAGCGACACGATCACGTACAACTTGTGGGTCAATACCATTTATCTTATTCACTTTTATTAAAGGAAAATACTTTTCACCTTCTTTTGGTGGGCGTACATTTCCTAAAACGGTATCTCCGGTTTTTAAACCAAACAAACGGATTTGTGATTGTGATACATAAATATCATCTGGAGATGATAAGTAGTTATAATCCGAAGAACGTAAGAAGCCGTAGCCGTCTTGCATAATGTCGAGAACACCTTCACTAGCAATAATACTATCAAATTCGTATTCTGGTTCTTTATACCTGTTCTTTAAATCTTTGTCAAAATTATTATTCTTCTCCTGTTTTGGTCTAGGATTAGGTTTGTTTTGATTAGGATTGTTTTGATTTGGATTACTATTGTTCTGGTTGTTGTGAACAGGCGTCTTTTTTTGAAACTCTTTTTTCTGGCCAGCAACAGGAGCTTTAGTATTTTTTGGATGGGGAACTCTAGCTTCTTTTGGAGCACTCTCTTTACTGGAAGTAGCTTCTGTTTTGGCAGGCGCGTCTTTCGCTACAACAGGCCTTGGATTAGGCTTATTAGGTCTTGTTGGCTTTTTTGGAGCGCTGTCTGTTGGTTTTACACCAACAGATTCTTCCTTTTTATCAGTTTTAGCCGTGATTCTAGGTTTTTTAGGTCTAGGAGCCTTTGCTGGCTTAGGTTTTTCTGCTACTTCGGGAGTAGTACTACTTATTGCAGCTTGTACAACTTTAGGGTTGGCAGCTTGCACGTCTAAAATTTGATAAACTAAGTCTAGTTTTTTTAAGGTTTTGTACTTTGGTACATTTAAACCATTGGCTATTTCCTGAAGCTCAGGAAGCTTTTTTGATTTTAAATCTGAAATTTCAAACATTAATAATTGAATAAATTATACGTCTCTATAAAATGAAGTGTATTGTAATCTTGAAAATTAACGGAACGATGTCCTAAATATTGGTGAGTGTTATGGTACTGTGAGACAATATTACAAATTATTTTCAATATTTCATTGATATTTCTTAAAAAGACGCTTATTTTGCAGTCTTAAATTATAATTAAGAGAATGATTCAAAGAATCCAAACATTATATTTGCTTATAGTAATACTTTTAACGGCAGCTTTACCGTTTTGGGTAAACCTATGGTCAGATGTTAAAGGAAAAGAAATTTTTGCCAAAGATGATATCCTTATCTCAGGTACTTTCTTCGTTTCTGCAATATTGGCCTTAATAGCAATAGTGTTATACAAAAAAAGACAAAACCAATTTGTGGTAAACAGATTGAATATGATATTGAACCTTTTTTTACTAGGATTTTTCGTTTATCGATCGCTAAACTTATCTGGAGAGATTTCGGTTTCTGAGAAGGGTATTGGGATGCTGATTCCTATTTTTTCTATCGTTTTTTTAGTCTTGGCCAACAAGGCAATTAGGAAGGATGAGGATCTTGTAAAATCTGTTGATCGCTTACGTTAAACCTAACATCTTAGTAGTATTAGTGCGTGAACCCGGGGTAGTGCCCGGGTTTTTTAATGCTTTAAAGTGATGGGTGTTGTTATTTGCTTCTAGCCGTTTCTATCGTTAATGCTACAGGTAAATGGGGTAATTTGGGTCCGTATATTTTAAGCCTCTCTGAATTTGCAAGTCTGATTAATACTAAATATATGTGTTCATTTAATGTAATAGGCACTAGAAAGTATCATAGTAGCTATTAGCCTCTTTTTCCTAATTCAATAATTTCTAAATCCTTAATCTCTTTACCATCTATTACAAATTGTAACATGGTCCGTACTTGATGAAAACCATGGGTGCCGCAAGCACCAGGATTCATATGTAAAAGATTTAATTTCTTATCCCACATTACTTTTAAAATATGAGAATGCCCACTAATAAATAGTTTTGGGGGATTATTTTTAATTTCTTCTCGTATTCTAGGGTTATATTTGTTTGGGTAACCGCCAATATGCGTCATCCAAACGTCTACCTCTTCACACATAAACCTATTGTCTAGCGGAAACTCCATTTGCGCGACATGATCATCAATATTCCCATAGACCACTCTAATTGGTTTTATTTTTTTTAGTTTGTCGGTAACCTCTAAAGTGCCAATATCACCAGCATGCCAAATCTCATCTGCTTTTTTAGCATACTTAAGTATCGTGTCGTCTATGTGGCTGTGTGTATCTGAAAGTAAAAGTATTCGGGTCATTCGTTCGTTTCTAAATAAATTAAAACGCATACAAATGCGCTTCTGTAGTTGTGATACCTGTAAAGGGATGAAGAAGTAATATCGTATTTCTTTAGTACCTTTGTAATTCACAAAAATAGTATATTTCATTGAGGCATTTTATTCGTTTTTCCTACTTTGGCAAACAGTATCATGGGTGGCAAAAGCAGCCTAATGCCATTACGGTACAAGGGGTGTTGGAAGATGCTTTGTCGAAACTATTATCTCATGAAATTATTTTAATGGGAGCGGGCAGAACAGATGCGGGAGTGCATGCAAAAGAATTGTATGCGCATTTTGATTTTGGAGAAATACCTCAAAAAGACAACTTTGTATTTCGATTGAATAGTTTTTTGCCTAAAGATATAGCTGTACAAGATGTTTTTTTAGTACCAGAAGAAGCACATGCCAGATTTAATGCAGTCTCTAGGACGTATGAATATTGGATCGTTCAAGATAAAAATCCATTTTTGATACATCATGCACACTTTATCAAGTATCCTTTAGATGTAAAAAAAATGAATGAAGCCGCCTTACTTTTATTAGAGCATACAGATTTTGAGTGTTTTTCTAAAAGCAACACAGAGGTAAATACCTTTAATTGTGATATTACACATGCAGCATGGCGACTTGATGGTGGAGTTCTAATTTTTACTATTACCGCAGATCGGTTTTTGAGAAATATGGTGCGTGCTGTTGTGGGCACCCTGCTTGATGTTGGGCTAGGAAAGATAGATATCTCCAATGTTAAAGCTATATTAAAAAGTAAAGATAGGAGTAATGCAGGGGCTTCAGCGCCCGCAAAAGGCTTATATTTGACCTCAGTTTTATACCCAGAAAACATTGTAAAAATCCATGGATAATAAATCAGGAAAAGCATTTGATTTTGTCTTATTTAAAAGATTAGTAAACTATACAAAGCCCTATCGTGTTACTTTCTACGGGGTGGCAATAGCAGCTATATTACTTTCAGGTTTTGCCGTGATGACAGCAATTATTGTTGGTAATATCGTGGATGAGGCTATCACAGAAAAGAACAGTCAGAAATTATTGTATATGACTATGGCCATGTTAGCGGTCCTTATTGGCCAAGTGGTGAGTCAGTTAGGTTTTAATTATTATGCCAACTGGTTGGGAGAATCTGTTATTAAGGATGTAAGAATAGATCTATTTAAGCGTATGCTAGGCTTTAAGATGAAATATTTTGATAACTCTTCTATAGGCGTTTTGGTCACAAGAGCTGTTGCGGATATGCAACGAATAGGAGAGATATTTAGTCAAGGTTTTTTTGTGATTGTAGCAGATTTGCTTAAAATGATTGTGGTTGCAGGGGTTATGTTATATCAGAGCTGGAAACTGGCTTTAATAGTTTTTGCTTTAATGCCCATCATCGCTTATGCTACACGGATGTTTCAAAAAGCAATGAAGATTGCATTTACAGAAGTTAGAGCAGAGGTTTCTAATTTAAATTCTTTTGTTCAAGAACGTATAACAGGGATGAAAATAGTACAGCTGTTTAATCGTGAAGAAATTGAAAAAGAGAAGTTTAGAGAGATTAATGAAAAGCATCAAAATGCATGGTTAAAAACAGTGTGGTATAATTCTATTTTCTTTCCGATTGCAGAGATTGTATCATCCATAGCAATTGGTTTAATTGTTTGGTACGGCGGATTGTTGAATATCGCTAATGTGGGGCCTAGTGAGTACGGGGCTATTTTTGCCTTTATTCTGCTATCAGATATGTTGTTTAGACCCCTGCGTCAAATTGCAGATAAGTTTAATACTTTACAAATGGGTATGGTAGCGGCTAATAGAGTTTTTAAAATTTTAGATACAGAAAGTCAAATTGAAGATTCGGGCACTATTCAGCAAACAGATATCAAAGGGGCAATTGATTTTAAAGATGTTCGCTTTGGGTATTTGGAAGAAGAAGAAGTATTGCATGGAATATCTTTCAGCGTAAAAGCAGGAGAAACCGTAGCTATTGTAGGTGCCACAGGTGCAGGAAAGTCAACGATTATCAATTTACTAAATAGGTTTTACGAGATCAACTCGGGAGAAATAGCTATTGATGGTATCACTATTAAAGATTTTAAACTAGCATCACTTCGCTCTAAAATAGCAGTAGTTTTACAAGATGTTTTTCTCTTTGCAGATACCATTGCAAATAATATTTCACTTAAAAATACCGCCATAACAACAGCGCAGATAGAGGCTGCTGCTAGAGAGATTGGAGTACATGAATTTATAGCAAGTTTACCAGAAGGATACAATTATAATGTAAAAGAGCGTGGAACTATGCTATCTAGCGGGCAAAGACAGCTCATAGCATTTTTAAGGGCCTATGTAAGTAATCCTAGTATTCTTGTCTTAGATGAAGCAACTTCTTCTGTAGACACCTATTCTGAGCAATTGATACAGAAGGCCACAGACAAAATTACGGAAGGGAGAACTTCAATCATTATAGCGCACAGATTAGCGACGATTAAGAAAGCGGACAAAATCATCGTTATGGACGCTGGTAAAATTGTTGAAATAGGTTCGCACAGAGAACTTCTTAAAAAAGGAGGGTATTACAACAATCTATACGAGGCACAATTTTCAATAGAAGAAGTGGTTTAGTACAGCATTGCCTGTGCATTTTTAAGATTTTTGAAAGTATCTGTGAAGAATGCTAAGTAAATAGCTGCACAAATAATTATCCCTAAAAATAGTATTCCAAAAATAACTAGAAACAATAAAAGCTTCAATAATATTTGTTTAAACGATAATTGAAATGTCTTTTTATATACATAAGAAAAATACAAAACTAAGGTAATTGCATTACTCATAGATACATAATATATCCATTGACTATTCCATATACTCAGTATGTATAAAATGTTGACTAGAATAGACATTTGAGAATAAGCGTATATGTTTATTACAAAATGCTCACTAAGATTAAATTGCTTTTTGTTGTAAAAAACTACTCTTGAAATTAAAGATAGAAAAGGGAGCATTGCCATGTAGAAAATGCTTTGATATTCAATTGAAATGTCCTGAAACTTTTTTCCAAATTCCATTCCGAGTTTCTGAGATTCGTCAGAATTATCAGTGGCCATTTGTGTAAATTGAAAATCCATGGCTGTAGGAAAGAATTTTTGAACTAGAAAAAAGAAAATACCTCCAAGAAAAACGGCTATGGTGAAATAGGAGATGGGATTCATATATCTTTTTCTGACCCCATTGATATAGCCTACAATAACAACTTCCGGGGCTATGAACAATTTTCCGAAAGTGCGTATAAAGGTGTTGTCAATATTTAGATAACGTTGAGCAAAATCACCAAATAAATTTTTTATAGTCAATCTATTTCTAATCACTTTAGCGCCACAATCAGCGCAAAAATTATGATTTTCTTCTAAAATAAGGGTGCAGTTTTTGCATTCCATAGTGGTTGGTTGATTGGTTGGTGTTTTTTTTAAGTTCTACCTACATCAAATCTTCTTTGATCATGCTAGAGAGCTCCGTCAGGTCGTTGTAAAGAACAAATTCCCCGTTTTTAATATAAGTAATCATGCCGGTTTCTTCACTAACAACAATGGCTAATGAATCTGTTTTTTCGGTAATACCGACAGCAGCTCGGTGTCTTAGCCCAAAACGTAATGGAATATTACGTTCGTTAGAAACAGGAAGTATTACTCGTGTGGCAACAATATAATTACCTTCAATTACGGCAGCACCATCATGCAATGGGCTGTTTTTATAAAATATACTTTCAATAATAGGTTGGGTAATTTCAATCTGCATTTTATCTCCGCTAGATTTTACGAAATCTAAGGAGTTGCTTCTTTTGATAATGATAATAGCACCAGTTTTAGAGGAGCTCATTTTGTCGCAAGCACTTATTAAAGAATCTACATCAGTACCTATACTGGTAACTTCTTGTTTTAAAAATTTAAAGTGCTTGATGAAATTACGTTTATTGGCAAAATTGGTAGAACCAATCATCAGTAAAAACTTTCTTATTTCTTGTTGAAAAACAATAATTAATGCAATTAAACCCACTTGCATAAATCCGCCAATTACACTAGAAATCATTTTCATTTCTAAGAGCTCTGTAAGTTTCCAGAAACCCCATACTAAAACAATACCAATAAAAATATTGATCGCTACAGTGCCACGAACCAATTTGTATATGTAGTATAACAGCGTAGCGACAAGCAATATGTCTATTAAATCTGTTATTTTAAAATCTAGAAAGCTTAAAAAATCCAAGTGTAAGGGTTTTTGTAAAATTAGGAAAAATAGATGAACAAAATCTAGGTATTTATATACTTTAATTGCTGCACTATAGCAATGCATTCTGAGGCCTCTTTTACATCATGAACCCGTAAGATGTTAGCGCCCTTCAATAAGGCAATCGTATTTAAGCTAGTCGTACCGTTTAGTGCATTTTTAGCATCTGTTTTTAGAACTTTGTATATCATAGATTTTCTGCTGATACCAACGAGTATCGGTTTCTTTGTGATTTTTAGCAATTCTAATTTTTGCATCAGCTCATAATTTTGCGCTATGGTTTTAGAAAAGCCAAAGCCAGGATCTATGATTAAATCATTAATTTTTTTTTTATGTGCGGCCGTTATTTTTTCCGAAAAATAATGGAGTATATCTGTAAGGAGATTGGTATAATTGGTGTTTTGTTGCATGTCTTGAGGAGTACCTTTCATATGCATCATAATATATGGTACTTGGTGTTTGGCTACCACCGTCATCATGTCTAGATCTAAATTTCCGGCAGAAATATCATTAATTAAGGCAGCTCCTTCTTGGATACAAGCTTCTGCTACAGTACTTCTAAACGTATCTATAGAGATTTTGCATTCAGGAAATTCTTTAAGTACCAAGGCTACAATAGGAATAATTCTTTTTAATTCTTCCTCTTCACTAACCTGTAAAGCGCCTGGTCTAGAACTATATGCGCCAATATCTATAAAAGTGGCCCCATCAACCAGCATTTTTTGGACTTGATTGATAATTTCAGTTTCATTTTTGTACTTTCCTCCATCATAAAAAGAATCAGGAGTGCAGTTAAGGACTCCCATTATTTTTGGATCTGTAATATCTAAAAGATCTCCTTTGCAATTTATGGTCATTTTTATTGAGAATTAGTCAAGAATTGCCATAGCACAGTAAGTTTAAACCACTATACTTGAACAATTAAAAATTTTGAACGAAATTTACACAAATTAGAAAGAATACATGCAGAAAACCTCAGAACAATACGATGCTGTAATAGAAATATGTCGCGCTTTATTTTCTAAAAAGATGAAAGATTATGGTAGTGCATGGCGAATTTTACGATTACCATCATTAACAGATCAGATTTTTATTAAAGCACAACGTATCCGTAGTCTTCAAGAGAACGAAGTGCGAAAGGTGGAAGAAGGAGAGCAGTCTGAGTTCATAGGAATAATTAATTATTCTATAATGGCATTAATTCAAATTGAAAAAGGAATTGCGGACCAACCAGATTTAAGTGTTGAAGAAGCGGTATCCTTATTTGATGCTCATGTGAATATAACAAAAACCTTGATGGAAAATAAAAATCATGATTATGGAGAAGCTTGGCGAGAAATGCGTGTTAGCTCTTTAACAGATCTGATTTTGCAGAAATTATTGCGAGTGAAACAAATTGAAGATAATAAAGGGAAAACTTTAGTGAGTGAAGGTATTGATGCTAATTACCAAGATATGGTGAATTATGCCGTATTTGCCATGATACACTTAACATCAAATTCTAAATAGTAGCATGAAGTACTTAGTTGGTTTCAGTAGAGTAGTTGTAGGAATATTATTTATAATTAGTGGTTTTATTAAGTTGAATGATCCTGTGGGGTTTTCATTTAAGTTAGAAGAATATTTTAGTTTTGGAGTCCTCAACATGCCTCTCTTGGAACCGCATGCCTTAGAGATTGCCATTTTTGTGGTAATCGTAGAGGTCTTACTAGGTGTTTTATTGCTTATAGGGTTTAGGCAAAGATTTACCATATTCAGTTTGTTAGCAATGATTATTGGTTTTACTTTTTTAACTTTTTATTCAGCATATTTTAATAAAGTAACAGATTGTGGTTGTTTTGGAGATGCCCTAAAACTAACTCCATGGGAATCCTTTACGAAAGATATTATTCTGCTAATCTTAATCGTAATAATTCTTATGGGGAAACGTTATGTGTTGCCTATTTTTAGTCCTAGTTTTAATAGAATCATTACAGGGATATCACTAGCAGCATGTGTAATATTTGTCTATTATGTACTTAATCATTTACCAGCGATAGATTTTAGGCCTTATAAAATTGGTGCAAACATAGAAGAAGGCATGTCTGTGCCAGAGGGTGCTCCAAAAGCTATATTTGATTACGCTTGGAAGTTTAAGGTGAATGGAGAAGAAAAAGTAATTGTTACCCAAGGAGATTATCCAACGGTTGACGGTGAGTTTATAGATGTAGAGACTACAGAAGTGCAGGCCGGATATGAACCTCCAATTCATGATTTTACCATAGAAAAAGATGGTGTAGATCATGCCTCAGAATTATTGCAGGAGCCTAAATTGGTTGTCGTTATTGCTTATAATTTGAATACGAGTACTTACAGTGCTTTTGAAGAGGTAAAAGAGCTTACGGATAAGGCAGTGAAGGCGGGTTATAAAGTTATTGGCATGTCTGCATCTAATGAAGATTATACTACTAAATTACTTAAAGAGTATAAATTAAATTTTGAATTTTACTTTACAGATCAAACTACCTTAAAAACTATTGTACGTTCAAATCCAGGAGTACTTGTTTTGAATAAAGGTACCATCACACAGAAAGTTCATTATAACGATTTAGATGCTATATCACTAGAGTAGCAATTAGGGTGCAATAAAAAGAATATAATTAGTCATTAAATAATTGAAAATAAAACAAAATGAGAAGTAAGATAGTTGCAGGGAATTGGAAAATGAACAAGAACGGTGCTGAAACAGAAGCCCTATTAGCAGAGCTTTCTGCGAAATTACCAGATACAACAGCAGAGGTAATGGTTGCTCCAACTTTTGTAAACCTTGTTGGTGCAGTACGTAGTTTAGAATCTTCAACTATTGAAGTCATAGCGCAAAATATGCATTACGCAGAAAACGGCGCGTTTACAGGAGAAATTTCTGCAGATATGTTGTTGAATGTAGGTGTAGATACGGTTCTTATTGGGCATTCAGAAAGAAGAGCCTATTTTGGGGAAACTGATGCTATCCTAGCAAAGAAAGTAGTTGCTGCTTTAGCAAAAAATATGCGTATCATATTTTGTTTTGGTGAAGAACTAGAAGACCGTAAGTCTGATAATCATTTTAATGTTGTGGCAAGTCAGCTTAAAAATGCATTATTTTCTTTAGAAGCTAGCGCTTGGAAAAATATTGTCTTAGCATACGAGCCAGTTTGGGCTATTGGAACGGGAGAAACGGCTTCTCCTGAGCAAGCTCAAGAAATGCATGCATTTATTCGTAAAACAATTACCGAAGCGTTTGATGCAACAATAGCAAATAACGTCTCTATTTTATATGGTGGTAGCGTTAAGCCAAATAATGCTGTGGAGATTTTTTCTAAACCAGATGTAGATGGTGGTCTTATTGGTGGAGCAGCTTTAGTAGCGGATGATTTTGTTGCGATTATCAAAGCAATCTAATTAATAAGTATCATAAACAGATAGTAAAACACAAGGGCATTCTTTTAGAATGCCTTTTTATATTATGAAAATAATGGAAAAAGAAAACAATTACATAGAATACACCTTTAGGGTGATGCCACTGGATCCAGCATCAGATATCCTTATTGCGGAATTAGGCGAAGTGCTTTTTGAAAGCTTCCTGGAAACAGAGGAGGGTGTTTTGGCTTACATTAGAAAAGAGGATTGGTCTGCAGGTATTCTGGATGATTTATCAATTTTGGAAAATGATAATTTTAAAATTACGTATGATTTTAAAGAAATTGAACAAGAAAACTGGAATGCCACTTGGGAGCAAAACTTCAATCCTATTCAAGTAGATGGGCGCTGTGTTGTACGTGCACCATTTCATGAAAAACCGGTAGTAGAATATGATATAGTAATTGAACCAAAAATGAGTTTTGGAACAGGGCATCATGAAACTACACATATGATGTTGCAACATATATTAAATACAGATTTCAAAGGAAAGCGTGTGTTAGATATGGGGAGTGGTACAGGTGTTTTGGCTATACTAGCAGCAAAAAGAGAAGCAAGTAGTATTGACGCCATAGATATAGATAATTGGTGCTATTTAAATGCATTAGAAAATGTGGAACGTAACGACTGTAGTCATATTAATGTATATGAAGGTGATGTAAATCTTCTAAAAGGGAAACATTATGACGTTATTATAGCAAATATAAACAGGAACATACTGCTGGCAGATATTCCGGAATACTCAAAATGTTTAGAAGTGGGTGGTACCTTATTTCTAAGCGGATTCTATTCCGAAGACATCCCGACAATATCCAGTAAATGTGAAGAACATAACTTAAAATTTGTTTCTAATTTGAATAGAAATAATTGGATTGCTGCCGTTTATCGAAAATGTTAAAATTTTAATAAAATTATCGTTGATTTGTCATATATTGTCGGTGTAATGTATTTATTTTAAGATATGGTTGTATATTTTTTAAACTTATTTAACACATTTAATTATGAAAAAACGCGATTTAACTATTATTGCTATGCTACTTTTAGTGGTGGCTAGCTCATGTGAAAAAGAAAAAGAAAACGATCTTCAAATGCCAGAGGCAAGTGTAGAGAATGTTGATCAAGAAAAGCTATTAGTTACCGATGAGGTAGTGAGTGTTTTTAAGAACAACTACTATAATGTTGACGAAGTTAGTGTTGTAGATTTTATGCTTCCTGACGGTTCTATGGAAGAGCGTTTTCAATTAGAGAATGATATATTATTTTCTGCAGAGCAATTCAAAAGTTTAGCAGAAGTTGATATTAAAAGCGCTAAAAATTACCATACCAGTAATTTAGTTAGCCCAAGAACTTTAACAATTATCGGGTACACGGGAGGTCAAAATGCCTTATCTACCATAGAACGTACTGCATTGCAATACGCTGTTAATAACTACAATGCTTTAAATTTAAGTATTCGTTTTACATTAACATTTGGTACATCTTATCAAGATAAAGATATGGTTGTGTATTTAAATCCTAGTGAATCAGGTGCTGGAGGTTCAGCAGGTTTTCCTAGTAATGGAAATCCTAATAAATTTGTTCAGATTTACGGTTTAAGTAATTATGACGTAAATGTTATTGAACATGTAATAACGCACGAGATTGGTCATTCTGTTGGTTTCAGACATACAGATTGGTTTAGTCGTCAAAGTTGCGGTCAAAATACAAATGAAGGAACTGCAGGAGTAGGTGCAATACCAGTACCAGGAACTCCAGAAGCTTATGATCCTACATCTATAATGTTGGCATGTTTCAGCTCAAACGAAGATGGTGAATTTAATAATAATGACATTACAGCATTAAACTATCTTTATTAATTAACTAATACTTAAATAAATACATTACAATTTAAAGGTATTCTAACCATTAGAATACCTTTTTTTATGCTTCCTAGTGAAGGATTATTGGCTATTTTTTAAATAATTTTTATAGCTGACTTATTAGAATTTGTATCTTAGTGCAAAAATAGATCTATGAGTACGAAGGAAAAGATCTTAGAAGACTTGCTTTTAGAAGAAGAAACAAAGAAACAAAACGAAATTGTCTTGTTTAATGATGATGTAAATACCTTTGATCATGTTATAGAAACCCTGATAGGTGTTTGTGATCATACGCCAGAACAAGCGGAGCAATGTTCTATCATAGTGCATCACAATGGAAAATGTACGGTAAAAACAGGTGATTATGAAGATTTGAAACCTCGTTGCAGTAAATTACTACAAGCAGGCCTTAGTGCAGAAATTGTGTAATTGCAATTTCTCTTTAAAACATTATCCTTATTTCCACGACTGCAAGGACTTAAATTGTCGCTTTTGAGATATATACATTGTATTAGCTTATTCCTTTTTACTTTAGTTAGTCTTGCGCAAGAATTACCTCCTATACATAATTTTTCTCCTACAACTTATAATGCGGGTAATCAGAATTGGAGCATCTCACAATCAGATGAAAAGGATATCTATGTAGGTAATAATTATGGGTTATTAGCCTATAATGGGGCTTCATGGAAAACGTATGCTTCTCCCAATGGCTCTCATATACGTGCAGTTAACGTTGTAGGTGATCGTATTTTCACGGGATGTTACATGGAGTTCGGTTACTGGTTTGAAGATGACTTTGGGGATTTAATCTATCAATCTTTGAATCAAAAATTAACGACTCCCATGATTGAGGATGAGGAGTTTTGGAATATTATTACCTTAGATTCTTATGTTCTCTACCAGTCCTTACAGCGCATCTATATCTATAATTTGAAAACAGAAAGTTTTACTGTGGTCGCTTCCGAAAGTACCAGGGCTAGAATTTTTAAAAACAAATCTGGGGTTTATTTTCAAAAATCAGGAAAGGGACTTTTTAAAATTGAAGGTGGTAAAACACTTTTAGCGTCTGATCATGCTATTTTGAAATCTAATTTTATAATTGGCATGTTTGATACTTCTTTTGGTATGCTGGTGCTTACAGAAAAAGAAGGGTTTTTTCTTTTGAAAGAAGAGGGTGCAGTAGAGAAGTGGGACACGTCGATTAGTAAAGAATTACAAGAACTCAATATTTATAGTAGTGCTCAATTAGAAAATGGTAGTTTCATTTTAGGGACTATTTCAGATGGAGTGTACCATGTGAGTAAGTTTGGGGTATTGTTAGAAAAAATCAATCAAAAAAAAGGATTGAATGACAATACAATACTTTCTATTTTTGAAGACCTTGACGGCAATGTTTGGCTGGGTTTAAATAACGGTATCAGTATATTGAATTTTAGCTCCCCATTCAAGGAATATATTGATACTGTAGGGAAATTAGGAGTGGTTTATACGGCTGCAATTTATGAAGAGCACCTATACTTGGGAACTAATCAAGGATTGTTTTATAAACAGAAATCTGGTAATGATGATTTTAAGATTGTGGCGAATACAAACGGTCAAGTCTGGTTTTTAAAGGAAATAGATGGTATTCTTTTTTGTGGTCATAATGCAGGAACTTTTACCGTAGCCGGTAGCCAAGCAACACAAGTAGCGACTTTTCCTGGGGCTTGGGATATTAAAAAAATTCCAGGCAATGATTCACTTTTGCTACAAGGTAATTATAACGGACTCAGTATTCTTAAAAAAGAAGGTTCTGAATGGATATTTAGAAATAAAATTGAAGGGTTTGATATTTCTAGTCGGTTTTTTGAATTTACTCAGGGTGAAGATATACTGGTTAATCATGAGTTTAAAGGCGTCTTTAGGTTAACTTTAGATCCTTCTTTTTCTAAAGTTGTTAATGTGGTTGATGCTCCGGTATTAGGTACAGGTGCAAGCTTAGTTGCTTATGAGAAAACTATCTTGCACGCTTCAAATAACGGGGTATTACGTTTTAATGAAAAAAACAAAAACTTAGAAAAAGATTCCTTACTTACCAGTCTTTTATTTGAAGATGAAGAACGTTTAATTGGTATTATAGTTCCAGATGTTAGTGATGACTTATTATGGGCATTTACGGATAAAAATATTATAGCCTTAGCGGCTAATAAATTTAATGGGCAACCGGAGGTAAAGAAAATAGCAATTCCAAGCTCGTTTAGAAGAAGTTTAGGGGTTTTAGGTTTTGAAAACATTAAAAAAACAGCCATAAACACCTATTTAATTGGGATTTCTAATGGATATATCACACTAAATCTTGATAAATTAAGGATTGAGAAGTTTAAAATAGGTTTAACAGATGTAGCTAATAAGAATAGTGATTCTATTGCGTTACAAAAAGTTTCTTTAAAGGATATTGATCATACTTTTAAGCATACCTTTAATAATGTATACTTTGAATATAGCGTTCCAAGTTACGAGAAATACACAGAGGTAAATTATCAATACCAGTTAATAGGCTTATCAGAAGTATGGAGTTCTTGGTCTGAAACTTCTAAAGTTGCTTTTGAAAACCTGCCTTTTGGAAATTACACTTTTAAAGTAAGGGCAAAAGTTGGTAATGAATTAAGTGATAACACAGCGAGCTATACCTTTGAGATTTTGAGGCCTTGGTATGCTTCCAATTTAGCAATTTTGATATACCTACTAGTTTTTATTGCTTTAGGATATTTCATCCATAGGTTGTACCGTAGGTATTATAGAAAGCAGCAAGAACAGCTTTTAAAAGAGAATGAGAAGAAGTTAAAGCGAAAAAAGATTAAAGCAGAAAAGAAGCTTATTCAGATCAAAAATGAAAAATTGAATCAAGAAATAAATAACAAAAGTAGAGAGCTGGCTATATCTACTATGAGTATTATCAAAAAGAATGAATTTTTAAATGCTATAAAAACACAACTGCAAGAGAGTAAAACGCCACAACAAGTAAATTCTGTAATTAAAACTATTGATAGGAATATCAATAATGAGGATGATTGGAAATTTTTTGAAGATGCTTTTAATAATGCGGACAAAGAATTCTTAAAAAAGATTAAAACTATACACCCAGATTTAACCCCCAATGATTTAAGGTTGTGCGCTTATCTTCGATTGAATTTATCTTCCAAAGAAATTGCTCCATTATTAAATATCTCTGTAAGGAGTGTGGAGGTAAAACGCTACCGCTTACGTAAAAAAATGAATTTAGCACATGAAATTGGCCTGACCGATTACATCCTTAAGCTTTAAGCAACACTACATGTATTTTTTACACTACAACATTACCCATACAACAGGGTTTTTTAAGACTTCTTTAAGGTAAAACCACCTTAAGCTCAGTAAGCTCTCAAGGCTTACTCTCATTACTTACATCTCTTTTTTTGAGAATTTAATTACGATATGTATATTTTTTGTTGTGGTCTGTTATTATAATGATAAAATATGTCTTTATAATTTCGGAATTCTAAAACTCAACATATGAAAAACATATTTTTGTTGCTCTTTGCAATTTTTTTAACCACAACTTCTTGGGCTCAAGATTTTACAGTGAATGGTACTGTAAAGGATGGGAGTATAAATGATGTTCTGCCTGGGGTAAATGTGGTTGTGAAAAATCAGACACGAGGAACTACAACAGATTTTGATGGTAATTTTACTATAGATAAATTAAATGTAGGAGATGTACTTGTGGTTTCATACATAGGGTATACTACCAAAGAAATCGCAATTAAAGATTCTAATTTTATTACTATTTCTTTAACCGAAGATGTCAGTGCTTTAAATGAGGTGGTGGTCATTGGATATGGTACTCAGACAAAGAAAGAGATCACAGGGGCTGTAACAGTAATTGGAGCAGAAACTATTGAGCAATTAAAGCCAACGCGTATAGAGCAAGCGCTACAGGGGCAAGTTGCAGGGGTAAATATAACCTCTCAATCTGGTTCTCCGGGTAGTGCATCTAATATTAGAATAAGGGGTGTATCTACAAATGGAAATAACAACCCATTGATTTTGGTAGATGGTAATGTTATTGAGGATTTAAGTGTTGTAAACCCTGGAGATATTGAAAGTATTAATGTATTGAAAGATGCTACGGCAGGTATTTACGGAGTAAGGGCTGCAAATGGCGTTATTTTGATAACAACAAAAACAGGAAAGAAATCAACCCCGCTACAATTTTCTTATGATACTTATGGAGGTTTTCAAGAAACGACCAGAAGGTTACCATTATTAAATGCAACGGAATATGGAGTTATCAAAAATGAGGCGGCTGCGGCAAACGGAGAGGCCATTCCATATCCAAATTTAGCACTATTGGGAACAGGTACAGATTGGCAAGATGAGGTCTTTCAGAAAGCTCCTATTTTCAATCATAACTTAACCATTAGCGGAGGTACGGAGAAATCTAGGTATTCTTTTGGATCTTCTGTTCTTACTCAAGACGGTATTGTAGGAGGATCTAAAGCTAATTTTACAAGATATAATACAAGATTGAATTTTAATACGGAACTGTTAGACGGTTTAAATTTTAAAGCCAACTTAATTTATACGGGGACATTGAGAAAGACGCTTGCTGAGGGAGGCTTGGGTTCTGTTTTGTTTAATGCACTTAATATTTCACCAATACTTAGTGCTACAGATGCAGATGGAAGTTTCACAAGAGCTCTTGGGCATCCAATTGAGGTCATAAACCCATTAGCGCAGTTGCAAAACACTTTCAATAGAACAAAAATTGATAAGATTAGTGGGGTATTCGGTTTAGATTATTCCTTTCTAAATAATTTCAAAGTAACCTCTAACTACCAGTGGAACTATTCAGAAGTAGATTATTCTGCCTATTTCCCAATTTCAGATTTTGGAAATGTTGGAAATAATACGGTATTCGACAGAACAAATGCTGCCTACGGCGTATCTAATCAGTTTTATAGAGATTATACTTTTGATGCTTTTATAGATTATGATAAGGTTTTCAATGAGGTTCATGATTTGAAAATTACACTAGGTACTTCAATTTTCAAAACTACTGCCGATGAGTATGGCGGAACTTATGAAGGGGTGACTAATACGACATTATCTGATCCTAGCTTGGAAACGGCCACGGTATTCAATGACTCTTTTGTAACGCGTTCCAATAGATTATATGATTCTAGATTGCTCTCTTATTTTGCTAGAATGCAATATAACTATAAAGGAAAATATTTACTTTCAGCAGTAGTAAGACGAGATGGTTCAACAGCATTTGGTCCAGATAATAAATTTGGATATTTTCCTTCTGGTTCATTAGGTTGGGTAGTATCTGATGAGGATTTCTTCAAGGAGAACAATGTGCTTAGTTTTGTGAAGCTGAGAGCTTCTTATGGAGTCTTAGGTAATGATAGGATACCTGGATTTGGTTTTGTTTCTTTATTATCCGGTGAAGGTACTTATGTATTTGATAATGAGTTAGTATTTGGACAAGCGGTAGGTAGAGTTTCTAATCCGGAAATACAATGGGAAGAGCAAACTACTTTAGATATTGGGTTAGATGCAAAACTCTTTAACAATACAATTAATATTACTGCAGACTACTTCAATAAACAAACAGATAATTTATTACTAGTGGTAGAATCTTCTGGAATTCTAGGAACCGCTGCGCCAGGTGCAGGAAACCCTATTGCCAATGCTGGTTCTGTACGTAATAGTGGTTTTGAGTTTGCTATTGGTTATGAAACGCCGTACTCGGAAAATTTTAGATTCGGAATCAATTATAATTTCACGTATTTAGAAAATGAAGTACTAAGTGTTGAAAATGGTATAGGCTATGAACAAGGTGGAAGCTTTGGAATTGGTCAATCTGGCGTTTCTCGTATGGAAGCAGGTCTGCCTATAGGGTATTTTTATGGACTTAAGACCGATGGCATTTTTCAAAATCAAGCAGAAATAGATGCGCATCCAAGTCAAATAGGTCTTGGTTCTGAAGCAGCTCCCGGAGATATTCGCTTCGTAGATGTGAATGGTGATGGTAGCATAGATTTTGATGACAGTACCAATCTTGGAAATCCGATTCCTGATTTTACAATGGGATTAAACGTTTCATTTGATTACAAAAATTTTGATTTTCAGACGTACATCTTTGCATCCATTGGAAATGATATTGTTAGAAATTATGACAGAAATAATCCAATAACAAATCAATCTGTGTATGCTTTAAATAGATGGACGGGTGAAGGAAGCACTAATGAATATCCAAGAGTAACGAACGGAGCAACTTCTAATATTTTGTTTTCAGATTTTTATGTAGAAGATGGCTCGTTTGTAAGAGCACAAAATATGCAATTAGGATATTCTTTAAATAGCGAGGCTATTAAGGATGTTGGGATCAGCAAATTACGTTTGTATGTATCTGCCAGTAATGTTTTTACTTTTTCCAAATATAAAGGATTTGATCCATCAGCATCTTCTGGAGATCCTATAGGTTCTGGATTTGATTCAGGATTTTACCCAGTACCACGTACCTACTTATTAGGTTTAAACCTTAAATTTTAATGTAATGATGATAAAAAACACTTTTTTAAAACACGTTATTGCGTTTGCCAGTATTACGATATTTTCTATATCCTGTAGTGATGATTTTGTAAATGTTGAATCAGAAGATGAAAACTCAGAAGATTTTTTCAACTCAGAAGAAGATTATCAATCGGCATTAACGGGGGCTTATGATTTACTTCAATCTACATATCTGAATGTATTGTTAGGAGAAATTGCTTCAGATAATACTTTGGCAGGTGGTGAAAGTGCTACAGATGTAATAGGAATACAACAGATTGATGATATGTTGCATACCTCTTTAAATGTACAATTGGAAAGTATCTGGGGATGGATGTTTGCCGGCGTTAACCGTGCCAACTATGTTTTGGAGTTTAAAGATAAAACTGATTTTACAGGAAAAGAAGCACTTCTAGCAGAAGCTACATTTTTAAGGGCTTATTATTATTTTGAACTAGTAAAATGGTTCGGAGATGTTCCTTTAGCTGTGGATCAGCGATTATTATTTGGCGATCAGTATTTGGTAGGAAGAACACCTGTTGCTGAAATATACGCACAAATTGAAATTGATTTGCAATACGCAGTAGACAATTTGCCGTATACCCAAGCACAGAAAGGTAGAATAACGAAAGGAGCAGCACAAGCACTCTTGGGAAAAGCTTATCTATATCAGGATAAATTTGCTGAAGCAGCAAGCGTCTTAGAAGATTTAATAACGAATGGTCCTTATGATCTTTTAGAAGATTATAGTACCATGTTTGAATTAGACAATGAAAATAATATAGAATCGGTTTTTGAAGTACAGTATACAGACAAAGAAGGAGCTGGCTTTGAATGCTTACAGTGTAGTGAAGGTAATGTTGCTGTAGGGTTTAATGGAATTAGAAATTATGCTGGCCCTAATTTTGAATCAGGATTTAGTTTTAATATACCAACTCAAGAAGTTTACGATGCATTTGAAGCTGGAGATACGCGTAGAGATATCGCCATACTAAATATAGATGCATGGGCAGAAGAAACCGGAGCAACTTTTGGAACGGGTAATGAGCATACGGGATTTTTTAACAGAAAATACCTTCCAAGATTAGATGCTGCTGAAGATTCTAATACAGGAGATGCCAACCTGACAAACCCAAATAACTATAGAGCAATACGTTTTGCGGATGTTTTATTAATGGCAGCCGAAGCTTTAAATAGAGGGAGCATAAGCGATTCACGGGCGCTTATTTATCTCAATAGGGTACGAGAAAGAGCAAATTTAGATGACGTGACCACGACAGGTTCTAGTTTAACTACAGCTATCTACCAAGAGCGAAGAGTAGAATTAGTAGGAGAGGGGCACCGCTTTTTTGATTTAGTAAGAACAGGAAGAGCAGCTGAAGAAATTGATGGATTTCAATCAGGAAAGCATGAATTATTTCCTATTCCATCTATAGAAATAGAATTGTCAGGAAACCGTTGGGAGCAAAATCCAGGATATTAATAAAAAAAAATTGTAAAAATGAAGATTATAAAAAATTTAGTTATTTGCTTTTTAAGCATGATCACAATTACTGCTTGTACAGACGATGAAGTTTCCTATGCGTTTAAAGATGTATCTGCTCCATCTAACGTTGCAGCGGTATTTGATATATCTAATGACGATACGGGTACGGTAACACTTACCCCTACAGCAGAAGGTGTAACAAGTTTTCAAGTGTATTTTGGAGATATAGAAGATGAAATACCTACAGATGTTGCTCCAGGTGAAGAGGCTTCACATGTATATGAAGAAGGAGATTTTATCATAAGAATTGTCGCTTTAAGTGCTTCAGGTCTTACGAGTGAACTTAATAAAAGCATCTCTATCTCATTTACACCGCCGTCAAATTTATCGGCAGCTATAATTGTTAGTAATAATTATGATGTAACTGTTACTCCTTCTGCAGAGGATGCAACTGTTTTTGATGTGTATTTCGGTGAAGCTTTAGAAGAAGAGGCAACTACGATAATGGCAGGTGAAGTGGCTGCATATACTTACGCAGCTGCAGGAGAGTACACTATTAGAGTTGTCGCTAAAGGCGCTAGTGCTACCACTATTGAATATGAAGAGACTGTGAGTATAACGGACCCCGTTTCTGCGACTTTAGAAGATTTTATAGGTACTTGGGTACTTGCTTCTGAAGCAGGTTCTTTTGGAGTAGGCCCTGCCATTGGTGATGTTAGCTGGTTTTCGTTAGATGCACAAGGGATTGAAGATAGAGCATGTTTTATTGATGACGAGTATGTGTTTGGATCAGGAGGTACCTTTAATCTGAATTTAGGTTCAGAAACCTGGATTGAAGCTTGGCAAGGAGGTACAGATGCTTGTGGAGCTCCTGTAGCACCACATGATGGTTCTAGTGCAGCATCTTATAGTTATGATGATGCATCTAGTACTATTACCATTACAGGAACTGGAGCATTTATAGCTTTAGCTAAAGGAACTAATGACGGAGAATTAAGCACACCTGCTGATGCTCCAAATTCTATTACCTACAATGTTTCTTTAGCAGAAGATAAAAACACTATGCATGTGTATTTAGAAACTAGTGAGGGTGTTTTCTGGCAATTTAAATTAGTAAAAAAAGTGGAAGCTCCAATTACGGGTACTTGGAGAATAGCATCTGAGGCTGATTCTTTCGGAGTGGGCCCTGCTATTGGCGATGTGAGTTGGTTTTCTTTGGATGATCAAGGTATTATAGACCGTGCTTGTTTAATAGACGATGCATATATCTTTGGATCTGATGGTAGTTATTCGGTAGATTTAGGGACAGAAACTTGGATTGAAGGCTGGCAAGGTGGTTCAGACTCTTGTGGAACTCCAGTAGCGCCTCATGATGGCACTGCATCTGCTACCTATGCTTATGATGAGGCTGCAGGTACTATTACTATAAATGGCATTGGAGCATATATTGCACTTGCGAAAGGAACAAATACAGGCGAGTTAGCAGCTCCAGGAGATGCGCCTAGTTCTATTGTATATAATGCTACATTTATTGATAATAATACGATGAGTGTGGTGATTGAGACAGGAACAGGTTCTGGTGTTTTTTGGCAATTCAAGCTTGTAAAAGATTAATAAGAAAAAGCTATTATTATGAAAAATATAAAAATAATTCTATTAGGTGTTTTTGGCTTAATCTTGTCAGGTTGTCAAGAAGATGAACCCGATTTAGATGTTATAGTAGCGCCATCTAACTTGCAGGTTTCTGTTGAGTTAGTGGGTGCAGATGCAGATAATCCAAATGGGGATGGTAGTGGTACTGTAAATTTAATAGCTACAGCAGATGATGCTATCTCTTATCAGTTTGTTTATAACGGGAATAGGGAGGCGATACCTTCAGGATCTAAAACCTATAACTTTAGTACCACAGGTTTAAATAATTATACAGTAGCAGTAATTGCAGTTGGTAGTGCAGGCTTGTCTACGAGCTATTTGTTAGATCTAGAGGTTTTTGCTTCGTATTCAGCTCCAGAAGATTTGTTGCAAATGTTGGTGGCAGATGGGACTAGAACATGGCGTATTAAAGCAGAATCAGGCGGACATTTCGGACTTGGGCCTGTAGGAGGAAATATTCCAGCAGAATGGTACAGTGCAACAGCAAATGAAAAATCTGCTACAGGTATGTATGATGATCGTTATATTTTTAACAGCGATGGTAGTTTTACCCATATTACCAATAGCGTAAATGATGATCCAGCTGTGGATACTAGCGGAACCATTTTTGGGAGAGTTAATTTGGTTGATGAACTTGGTGCTCATAATGAAGAGGTCAACGGATCGGATATTGAAAACTATCCTTATGCTGATTATTCAAACCAATGGACTCTTTCTGCTCCTGATGGTTTAGAAACCCTTAGTTTAGGAGGTACTGCTTTTTTAGGGTATTACACAGGAGGAGACCATAACTATAGAATTTTTAGTAGAACTGCAAATGAAATGATTCTTACTACTGCTGATGGTAATAATGAATTTAACTGGTGGTTTATTTTAACTGCTGATGATGAAGGTATAGTGCAGGAACCTTCCTCTGTAGATGTTACGTATACCAATTTAATTTGGTCTGATGATTTTGATGTAGATGGAACACCTAATGCTGCCAATTGGACCTATGACATCGGCGCTGGAGGCTGGGGTAATAATGAATCTCAGTACTATACTAATAGCACTGATAATGCTGTAGTTTCTGACGGTACTCTAAAAATTATAGCGAAAGCAGAAACCTTCAGTGGAAGCGATTATACTTCTGCGCGTTTAAAATCTCAAGGACTTTTTGATTTTACATATGGAAGGGTAGATATAAGAGCTAAGTTGCCACAGGCTGCTGGTACATGGCCAGCATTGTGGATGTTAGGATCTAATTTTGAAACTGTAGGATGGCCTGCTAGCGGGGAAATAGATATCATGGAACATGTTGGGAATAATTTAAACGTGGTGCAATCTGCCATTCATACGCCTTCTAGTTTTGGAAATACGATAAATAAAGGGGAAACCACAGCAACTAATGTCGCATCAGAATTTCACATTTATTCTGTAAACTGGTCTGAAAATGAAATATCTTTCTTAATAGACGATGTTATTTTTTACACGTATAATCCTGGGGTCAAAGATGATCAAACATGGCCTTTTGATGAAAGTCAGTTCTTAATTATGAATATTGCTATGGGAGGTACACTAGGAGGAACAATCGATGCAGCTTTTACTGAAGATACTATGGAAATTGATTATGTAAGAGTATATCAATAATTGAGTTTTTTTATGCGGGAGTAATTGAGAATTCATAGCTCGATTACTCCTTTTTTTTAGTTAACTAAAATACCGTACTATTATAATAAATTAGAACACATGAATTTCAAAGTGATTATTTGTATCGGATTGTTTTGCAATCTAGGCCTAAGTCAAGGAAAAAAATCAAGCATTGATCAGAAGGTAGATTCACTACTTTCCATTATGACCCTTCAAGAAAAAATTGGTCAGATGAATCAATATAATGGGTTCTGGAATGTAACGGGTCCCGTACCTAAAGACGGAGATGCAGCCAATAAATACGAGCATCTTAAAACCGGCTTGGTAGGGTCTATGTTAAACGTTACTGGGGTTAAGGAAGTTCGTAAAGTACAAAAAATAGCAGTAGAAGAAACACGGTTGGGGATACCATTAATTATAGGTTTTGATGTCATACACGGCTATAAAACTATTAGCCCTATTCCTTTAGCAGAAGCTGCAAGTTGGGATCTTGATGCTATAAAAAAGTCATCGGAAGTTGCGGCAGCAGAGGCAGCAGCCAGTGGTATTAATTGGACTTTTGCTCCTATGGTAGATATTTCTCGTGATGCACGATGGGGCAGAGTGATGGAGGGAGCAGGTGAAGATCCCTATTTAGGTAGTAAGATTGCTTACGCGCGTGTAAAGGGATTTCAAGGTGATAATCTAGCTTCACCCTTGACCATTGCAGCTACAGCAAAACACTTCGCAGGCTATGGTTTTTCAGAATCGGGTAGAGATTACAATACTGTAGACGTCGGGACATCAACCTTATACAATATTATTTTCCCACCTTTTCAAGCAGCAATAAAAGCAGATGTGAAAACCTTTATGAACTCTTTTAATGAGTTAAATGGTATTCCTGCAACGGGAAATGCATTTTTGCAACGCGAAGTATTAAAAAAGGATTGGGATTACAAGGGTTTCATGGTTTCGGATTGGGGATCAATTAATGAGATGGTTGCTCACGGCTATGCAAAAGACGGAAAGCAAGCAGCAAATTTGGCACTGAATGCAGGTTCTGATATGGATATGGAATCTTATGTATATGTAAAATATTTAGAAGAATTGGTAGCAGAAGGTAAGGTAGATGTAGCTAAGATTGATGACGCGGTAAAAAGAATATTGCGGGTTAAGTTTGAATTAGGTCTTTTTGATGATCCTTATTTATATTGCAATACATCTCGAGAAAAAGAGGTAATAGGGAGTAAAGAAAACATTGCTACAGTCTTAGATATTGCTAAGAAGTCTATTGTTCTTTTAAAAAATGAAGGCCAGCTTCTTCCTTTAAAGAAGAAAGGTTTAAAAATGGCTTTAATTGGTCCGTTAGCGGCCGATAAAAATAGTCCTTTAGGGAGTTGGAGAATTGCAGGAGATGACAATACTGCGGTTTCTGTTTTAGAAGGTTTAAAAAAGTATACAGGAAATACTTTAGAACATCAAAAAGGCATAAATTTAACAACAGGAGAGAACAAGTTTATTTTAGAAACGAAGATTAATACTACGGATAGAACAGGAATAAAGGAGGCCGTAACGGCTGCTAAAAACAAAGATGTTGTAATTATGGTGCTGGGAGAATACGGCTTTCAAACAGGAGAAGCACGTAGCAGAACATCATTAGATCTCCCAGGTTTACAAGAGGAGTTATTAAAAGAAGTATACGCGGTTAATAAAAATATTGTTTTAGTATTAATGAACGGTAGACCTTTGACAATTAATTGGGCACAAGAACATATACCAACAATTGTAGAAGCCTGGCATTTAGGTACTCAAAGTGGTAATGCTATAGCTGAGGTACTGTATGGTGCATACAACCCAAGTGGTAAACTACCGATGACATTTCCTAAAAATGTAGGTCAAATTCCTATTTATTACAATTACAAAAATACAGGGCGTCCAACAAGTCCTGGAGGAGATGTTGTTTTTTGGTCGCATTATAGTGATGTGAGTAATGCTCCTTTATATCCGTTTGGTCATGGTTTGAGTTATACTACATTTGAATATAGTAACTTAAGTTTAAGTTCACCGACCATGAAAGAAGAAGAGTCAATTACCGTTTCTTTTACATTGAAAAACACAGGAAAATACGAAGGTAAAGAAGTAGCGCAATTGTATATACGAGATCTTTTTGCTAGCGTTACTAGACCTGTAAAAGAGTTAAAAGATTTTAAAATGGTTTCTTTAAAACCCAATGAATCAAAAACGGTGACTTTTAAAATTGATAAAGAGAAACTTCAATTTTATACGGCGAATAACCAATGGGAAACAGAGGTGGGAGATTTTAACGTATTTATAGGAGGTAGTTCTGAGACACAATTAACATCAGATTTTTCGGTAGTAGAATAATATATTTATGAATAACTATATCCGTATTACTATTTTATGCCTGTCTCTTTTTGTGCAAAGTTGCGCGAATAAAAGAGTCTTGGTATGGGAAGAAAATTTTGATGGGACTACTTTAGATGAGAAAGATTGGAATTATGAGCTAGGTGATGGTTGTCCAGAATTATGTGGCTGGGGTAATAATGAAAAGCAAATCTATACACAAACCAACCATACGCTTAAAGATGGTTTTTTGCATATTACTATTAAAAAAGAAGATGAAAAATATACTTCTACCCGGATAACAACAAAAGGGAAAAAAGAATTTAAATATGGAAGAATAGAAACAAGGGCAAAGCTGCCTTTGGCTAAAGGTTTGTGGCCGGCATTTTGGATGTTAGGCTCAAATATTTCTGAAGTAGGTTGGCCTTTGTGTGGAGAGATAGATATACTTGAATATATTGGTAGAAAACCAAATACCATATTTACGACGCTACATTTTGACGAAAAGTTTGGAGATAATGGACATTCCAAAACTACAGAAATCGCAGGAATAGAAGTCGGTTTTCATACGTATGCCGTAGAATGGTCACCTGATAAAATTGCGTTTTTTGTAGATGATACTAAGATGTTTGAATACAAGCCTGATCACAAAACACCACAAAATTGGCCATTTAATCAACCTTTCTATGTGATTTTAAATACAGCAGTAGGGGGTAATCTAGGAGGAAATGATATTGATGATGATTTATTTCCTCAAGAATTTGTGATTGACTATATCAGGGTCTATAAAAACTAATTAGAACTTAAAGGTACCACCCTTTTCTCTAGGTTACTTTGGAGTGCTGCTTCAATCACACGGATTACTTCCATTCCTTCTTCTGCACTTACAGGAACAGGTTTGTCTGTTCTTATAGCGTCATAGATAGCATCATAATACAACATATAATCACCTTTTAAAGAGGTGATTTTTTCTTTTATTACTATTCCGTTTTTGTCGGTATGCAGAATTCCTTTATCGGCATCGGGTTCTATTCCCCAATGTGTAGCATTTGGTATTTTTCCAGCTTGTAAATCTTGCTCTTGAACATCTGCTTTTGTTTTTATAAAAGAGCCCTTTCTACCGTGTACGATGTTTTCAGGCAAAGGTTCACGAACAAAATAACTAGATTTGAGAATGACTCTGTGTGCTGGATAAAAGAGCTTCAAATCGAAATAATCACCTACTTGTGAGTTTGGTCTAAACGCAGCAATATCAGCAAACACGGCATTGGGAGTACCAAACAATTGTAGCGCTTGGTCTATCAGATGCGACCCTAAATCATATAAGCTGCCAACGGCTCCGGTAGGTACCTCCTTATGCACTTTTTTACTTAATTCGGGCTTATATCTGTCATAATGAAATTCTGCTTCTACGATAGTACCAAGTACACCGCTATCTAGTACTTCTTTTAGACTTAGAAAATCACTGTCATAGCGTCTATTGTGGTAGACAGCAATCGTTACCTTTTTTTGTTTTGCTAACGCTATTAATTCTTCTGCTTCCGCAACAGTGGCGGTGAATGGTTTTTCAACAATTAGGTTTTTACCAGCAAGAATAGTTTTTTTAGCAAATTCGTAATGGGTAATGTTAGGAGTGTTTACCACTACTAATTCTATAGCATCATCCGAGAGTAAATCTTCAAGAGATCTAAACGTTTTTACAAGTGGGTATTTCTCTTGCGCTAAGTTTTTTGTTCGCTCTAAAACACCGTACAAGTTAAACTTTGGGTTTGCGGCTATAAACGGGGCGTGAAAAACAAGGCCACTCATCCCAAAAGAACATAAGGCAGTAGTAATTGGTTGCATTTCAACAAAATTATGAATTATACAATATATTTTTTTAAAAAAAAGGGTACTAGTTATTGGGGTAGTTTGTTCTTTATCAATCCATAAACAAAAGTACCTAACATGGCCGATAAAATAACAATAACCATAGCAAACACTCCAGTTCCTAAAAGCATATACATGGGTCCAGGACATGCGCCTCCCAGTGCCCATCCTAATCCAAAAATAACACCACCAATACTATTAGCTTTATAATTTTTGGCTTTCTGCGGAACGACAATTGCTTCACCGTCAATACTTTTTATATGGTATTTTTTGATGATTTGTAAAGCGATGATACCAATTAATACTGCGGAACCAATAATTCCGTACATATGAAACGACTGAAATTTAAACATTTCAAAGATTCTATACCAAGAAACAGCTTCAGATTTCACTAAAACTATTCCGAAGAATATACCGACAAATAAGAATTTTAAAAATTTCATATTAAAAAATTAAGGGGAATAGTATATAAATCATAAATAAGCCACCAACAAAAAAGCCAATCACGGCAACTAAGGAAGGGAGCTGTAAGTTACTTAAGCCTGTAATAGCATGACCAGATGTGCAACCACCGGCGTAGCGTGTACCAAAGCCTACTAAAAAGCCTGAAATGATAAGGATGGATAAGCTTTTGAATGTAAATATATTTTCTAGGCTAAATAATTCTGGAGGTAATAGAGTTGCTCCAATATTTGAAAACCCTAAAGCCTGTAAATCTGCTATGGTAGCTTCACTAAGAGCCATAGTACTATCATTTGATAAGAGATTTGCGGCAATAAAGCCCCCTATCATGGTTCCTAAAACTACCGTTAAGTTCCATTTTTGCGTTTTCCAATCAAATTTGAAAAAGTCGGCATATTTTCCGGCACCACCAATGGTACATAAGGTTCTAAGGTTAGAAGACATTCCAAAAGTCTTACCAAATAAAATCAGAATAAGCATGGTGACAGCTATAAGGGGCCCAGCAACATACCAGGGCCAAGGATCTAATAAAAAATTCATTTTCATATTGTTTTCAACCTACAAAAGTAGCTAAAATGAGCGCTAAATAAAGAACATTCAGGTTTAATTAACGAATAGGAATAACGCTTTTCGAAAAGGGCTATAGATTACTTTTTCAAATGCAGACTATATCAAGAAATTACCTTGCGGAGTGGGTAGATTTTCTCAAAATTAATTCTGAAGGTAATACAATGGTTTGGGGTGCTGTAGTTTCGTTAGATTCAATACGTTGAATTAATGTGGCTGCTGCAATTTTCCCTAATTCTGTTTCATGCTGATCTACAACACTCAAAGGCGGATTGCTATTATTGGAAAGAATCCCATCTGTAAAACCAATTACTGCTAAGTTTTCAGGAACTTTATAGCCTTTAGAAATGGCGAGGTTCATAGCATAAATAGCAGACAATTCATCGGCAGCTACAATACCATCAATAATGTTTGTTTCTAAATATTGATTAAGGGTTGTCGTAAATTCAGGATAGTCCGTAAAGTTAAGAACCTCAGGAGCTATTGCTCCTTCAAAAGATTCAATAATAGCCTGTCTATAGCCTTTTTCTCTTTCATTACCTACATTGGTACCTGAAATAGGCGAAACAAAAAGAATCTTTTTATGATTGGATTCAATTAGTAATTGTGTGGCATTATAAGCAGATTCAAAATCATTGATTGTTACCTTGTCACAATGAACTTTATCAGAAGTTCTATCAAACATAACTACCGGAAGGCCTTGTTGAATAGCATCATTTATTTCCTCATAAAAATTGTTAGACTGCGTTTCTTTGGATAAAGAAATCAGAAAGCCATCTACACACCCAGAATTAAATAACTCGATGCTTTTGGTTTCTTTTTCATAAGATTCATCAGAAATGCAGGTAATAATGCTATACCCTTTTTTAGATACTTCTTTTTCAATCCCCAGTAATACTTTAGCGAAATAATGGGCTAAAATATTAGGGATGATAACGCCAATAGTTTTTGTCTTTTGAGACTTAAGGCTCCTTGCCGTAGCATTAGGACGGTAGTTATACTGCTTGGCAAGGGCTTTTATTTTTTTCTTTGTTTTGGTGCTTATTTCTCGATTATCTGATAATGCTTTAGAAATAGTAGAAACAGAAAATTCAGATATGAGTGCTAATTCTTTCAGGGTTATTTTTTTACTCATATCATATTTACGAATTAGTTAAAGCTTACTATAGTGTACATTACCTAATTCTCTTAAACTTTGAGCCGCTTGCTCAGCGGTAATGTCTCTTTGAGCATCAGCAAACATTTCATACCCAACCATAAATTTTTTCACAGTTGCAGACCTTAATAGTGGCGGATAAAATGACATGTGAAAATGCCATTCATCGTTAATTTTTTGATCTGTTGGTGCTTGATGTATTCCTGCAGAATATGGAAAACTTGTGCTAAAAAGATTATCGTATTTAATGGTGAGCTCTTTAACAGTTTTCGCAAAATCTGTTTTTTCCACCTCCGTCATTAAAGTGATATTTTGAAGATGTCTTTTTGGAACTATCATGGTTTCATAAGGCCAAATTGCCCAAAATGGAACCAAGGCTACAAAGTGCTCATTTTCAATTACAATACGCTCTTTAAGTTTTAATTCTTGCTCAATATAAGATAAAAGTAAACTTTTTTTGTTTTTGTTCCAATAATCCCCTAGATTTTTTGATTTTTTCGCAATTTCTTGAGGAATTGACTCTTGCGCCCAAATCTGCCCATGCGGATGTGGATTGCTGCAGCCCATAGTATCTCCTTTATTTTCAAATATTTGTACGTGATTAACATAAGGTAATTCGCCGAGTTCTTTGTACTCTTTTTGCCAAAGACTAATTACAGCTTCAATGTCCTGTTCTTTCATTAAAGGTAAAGTCAAAGAGTGGTTTGGAGAAAAGCAAACCACTTTACATAATCCTCTTTCAGATTTAGCTTGTAATAAATTTTCATCTACGCTTCCAGAAGGAGTATCTGATAGTAATGCAGAAAAATCATTAACGAAAGAATAGGCCGTAGTATAATCAGGATTTTTACCGCCACCCATCCTAGTGTTGGTAGGGCAGAGGTAGCAACTTTTGTCATAAGTTGCTGTCAAAGGAATAAAAGGCTTTTCAACTTTCCCTTGCCACGGTCGTTTTGTTCTGTGCGGTGAAACCAATACCCATTCTCCGGTTAATATATTGTATCTTCTATGTGGGTTTTCGTTAAAAACTGTATCCATAATTATAATGTTTTAAGCATAGTTCCATGATCTGGCATGGCAATATATGCGTCTAATTCAATATTAAATTTTGTTTTGTAAGCGCTAGCCACTTCAGTAATATAATTTTCAATGGCATCTTTATGAATTAAATTGATGGTACAACCACCAAAACCACCTCCCATCATTCTCGAGCCAAGTATAAACTCTTTAGTACGAGAATAGTCAACCATAAAATCTAATTCAGGACAGCTCACCTCATATTTATGCTGAAGGCCGTCGTGAGACCCGTACATTAATACTCCAAAAGAGCTTAAATCTCCTTGGGTAAGGGCTTCGGAAGCTTTCAAAACTCGGTCATTTTCTTCTATAATATAGTCACATCGATTAAAAACAGTGGTACTAATGGTATCTTTTACGGCAGTCAACATCTCTTGATCTGCATCTCTCAAAGAAGCCACGTATGGGTATAAGGTCTTCATCGCTTCTACACCCGTAAGGCATTCCTGTAGCCTTGTATTGTATTCACTATCTGCCAAACTATGGGAGATGTTTGTATTTAATAAAAGTAATTTATAATCTCCCAAATTTAGAGGGATGTATTCTGATGCTAAACTTCTGCAATCTAATTTAATGACGTATCCAGACTTACTCATTACAGAAGCATATTGATCCATAATGCCACATTTGGTGCCTACGTAATTATGTTCTGCAGCACGAGATAAATTTACAATTTGAGTTTTTGATAGACCCAAGGCAAACAATTCATTGAGTCCAAATGCTAAGCCGCATTCTAAGGCGGCAGAAGAACTTAAGCCAGAACCAATGGGCAACGTACTGTTTAAAACGCAATCAAAGCCGCTAAGTTTATCGGTGAGTAATTGTATTTCATGCAAAACGCCTAAAATGTAATTTTCCCAGCTTTGTTTACTAGGTTCAATTTTGTCTAATGAAAAAGTAACTGATTTTTCATTATCTAAACTGTACACATTGCAATCAGAGCTGTTATTTTTTCGTAATTTCAGCGTGATTTTTTTATCAATTGCTGTGGGTAATACAAAGCCAAGGTTGTAATCTGTGTGTTCGCCTATTAAGTTGATACGGCCTGGCGATTCAACAACTAAGTCCGGAGTAAAATTGATAAAAAAGCTCATAAGTCATAATTAGAAGCACAAATATAATAAATGTAATTATTACATTTATTATATTTGATTAAAAAGAATTCATTTGGAAGAGAGTAGATACGCTGTAGCGTCTAAATTATATGTAGCGGTAGATTGTATAATTTTTGGTTTTGATGATGGAGAACTAAAATTATTAGTCTTTAATAGGCAATTGGAGCCTTTGAAAGGCATGTGGTCTTTGATAGGCAGTTTTGTTTTAGCCGACGAGTCTGCAGAAGCTGCGGGCAAGAGAGTACTTCAAGAATTTACAGGTTTGGATGATATTTTTATGGAAGAACTAAAAACTTATTCTGAAGTAGAAAGAGATCCCGGGGCTCGTTGTATTTCTATAGGGCAATATGCTTTAATACGATTAACGGAAAAGAATACCAATTTAGCCGCACAATATGGGGCCAAATGGTTTGAGGTTTCAAAATTACCCGATCTAGTTTTAGATCATAATCTAATGGTAAAGGACGCTTTACATCGCTTAAGAAATGTGGCCCAATTTTATCCTATCGGATTAGAATTGCTTCCTAAGAAGTTCACCATTCCGCAATTACAGCGCTTATATGAGGAGTTGTTTCAGAAGAAAATAGATACCAGAAATTTTAGAAAAAAACTTCTTTCGCTTAATATCCTTATTCAATTGAAGGAAAAAGACAAATCGGGCTCTAAAAAAGGAGCTTTCTTATATGAATTTGATTATGTTAAATATAGAAAGCTAAAAAATAAAGGTTTTAGCTTTTCACTTTTCAAAGTTTAATTTTTCTTTATCCCTGTTTTATGGCCCCAGAAAGCATAATAGAGAATAAATAAATAACAAGGAACCAATATCCAGTAGCCAAAGGTTGCTGCTTGAGCCGTAGCAGCAGCTTCGCTGACAGCAGAGGCTATATAGGCTTCTTTTTTGTTATCTACTAATGATCCATATAGTAAAGGTAAGATTGCACCTCCAGATATGGCCATAATTAATAATGCAGAACCTCGTTCTGTGAATTTTCCTAAACCGGTTAAAGCTAAAGGCCAGATGGCAGGCCAAACTAAAGCATTTGCAATTCCTAAAGCGGCTACAAAAAGAACGGAAATAAAACCAGAGGTACTTACAATGCATAATGAGAATACAATACCTAAGATAGCACTTATCCGAAGTGCAAAAGCCTGACTGATAATTTTAGGGATGAGCGCAACACCAAGTCCATAAGTGGCTACCATAGCCATAAGCGTAAAGAGTGTAAAGAATTTAGCGCGTTCTACAGGGATATCTAAGGCTATGCCATAAGCTATAATGGTATCTCCCGCAATAACTTCTACACCAACATATAGGAATAATGCAAAAACACCCAGCCATAAATGTGGAAATTGAAAAATACTCGTTTTTGTTTTGTGACCCTCTTTTGGTACTGCTATAGGTTGTGCGGTTACATTCGGTAAAGGAGCTTTTAAAATTAATAGCCCTAATATAAAAAGTACGATGGCCATAATAACGTATGGCATTACCACACTATCTGCCATAGTATTGAGTAAGGTTATTTTTTCTTCGGCACCCACAGTAGCTAATTGCTCTTTAATACCTCCTATTCCAGATAATAGAATAGCTCCAAATATAACAGATCCCAATCCTCCAGCTACTTTATTGGCAATTCCCATAATTGCAATTCGCTTAGCGGCACTATCTATAGGGCCTAATATTGTTATGTAGGGGTTAGAGGCCGTTTGTAAAAGTGTCATTCCTGCGCCTTGTATAAAGATTCCTGCTAAGAAAATCCAATAGGTTCTGGCTTCTGCTGCAGGAATAAAAACCAAAGCGCCCACGGCCATTATGATCAATCCAAGAGACATCCCTTTTTTATACCCAATCTTTTTTAAGATATAAGAAGCGGGTAATGCCATGACAACAAATGAAATATAAGATGCTGAAGCCACCAAATAAGATTGTGTATCTGTTAGTTCATTGATGGTTTTCATAAATGGAATTAAGGCTCCATTGATCCAAGTAACAAACCCAAATATGAAAAATAGCCCTGCAATAATGGCAATAGGGACTAGCGTATTATTTTTTGAGGTATTTGATGCAGTTTGGTTTGTGGTCATATCAGAAGTAAGTTTTTCTCTTTTTTTGGCTGGTGTTAAAGCTACAAAAAACAATGTAATACAAAACATGTTGTGCTTTTTTAAATGTAAGGAAAGCGTACATCGTCCACCATCGTAATCCCTTGTAGGCTAAGGACTACAAAGGTTTTTAAACATTTGTTATAGTATAATAAACATCTATTACCTAAGAATCATTTTAATATTTTGAATTTGCAGATTCAACTAACAACTTAAAATTATGAGTGAAATAATGATGTTAAAAGAAGGGCGAAGTCTGAGCAGGTACTTAAGTGTACTGCTTCTCTTTTTCGCTTTTATGAGTATGAATGGGCAATCAAAAACGGTCACAGGGGTAGTGGCAGATGCGCAAGGACCACTACCGGGCGTTAATGTAATTGTAAAGGGTACAAGCAACGGCACGCAAACAGATTTTGATGGAAATTTTTCCATTACCTCCGTAACTGCAGGAGATATTCTAGTTTTTACGTATATAGGATATAAGAAAACGGAAGTGTCTGTTGGGAGTGCAGCTACTTTAACGGTGACTTTAGAAGAAGACACACAAGCTCTAGATGAGGTTGTAGTCGTTGGTTATGGGACACAGAAAAAATCAGATTTAACAGGTTCCGTTGGTCAGGTTGATGGAGATGATATCGATAAGTATACATTTTCCGATGCTTCTCAAGCGTTACAAGGTAGAGTAGCGGGTGTAAATGTAGAAGCTAACGGTGGTGCTCCTGGAGCTAATGCCATTGTAACTATTAGAGGGGCAAGCACCTTATCAGATGTAGGCCCGCTGTATGTGATTGATGGCATGTTCACAGACAATATGAATTCTCTAAACCCTGCAGATATTGCAACTATTTCTGTATTAAAAGATGCTTCTGCTGCTGCAATTTACGGTTCAAGAGCTGCCAATGGGGTTATTCTTATTACCACTAAAAAAGGGGCAATAGGCAAAGTTGGGGTAGATTTAGATTACAGTTATGGCTTTCAGCAGTCCGTTAATAAATTAGACTGGGCTAATGCAAGGCAATATGCAGATATTGTAAATAGCGCAAGAGATAATGATGGTAATCCTAGATTCCCAGCAAACGATACGCAATTTAACCCTAATATCAATAGTGATATCCAAGAAGCAAGTTTAAGAACGGCACCTATATTAAATGCGAATGCAAGAATTTATGGGGGTAGTGAAAACGTAAGATTCAGTCTTTCTTTAAACCACCTAGAACAAGAAGGTATTATAAAAGAGTCAGATTATACGAGAACAACAGTGCGGTCTAATGCCACCTTAAATTTTGGTAAGTTTAAATTAGAGAATACGATTGGTTTAACAAGGTCTATTGACAATCCCAATACTTATTTTAATAAGGAGAGAGATATTTTACCTACGATAAATATTTATGATGCTAACGGAGATTTTAGTGCTTCTGATATTCCAAATGTAGCTGGAGCTCCTACCTTGGCTTCTTATTACGGAATAGGAAATATAAGTAACTCTTTAGCGCTTGCAAGCTTAGAAGACAGAACTGTAACCAGTAATTCTATTTTAGGAAGTATAGCTGCTTCTTATGAAATTTTTGATGGTTTAACGTATAAATTAAATTTAGGTTTAGATGCGTCGTTCACTAATAATTATAGATTTACACCAACCTACTTCTTAAATGCAGGTACGGTAGGAAATCAGCAGTTTGCAGAATTACGAGAAACAAATAACAATTTTATTTCTTCTTTGATAGAGCATACCTTAGCGTATAATAAGCTTATAGGAAAGAGCAATGTAAACGCTGTTGTAGGGTATACTGACCAAGTTTCTAATACACGATCTTTAGGCGTTGTAGCCAGAGGTTTTCCTTCAAATGATATTCGTGTAGCTTCTGCAGCAGAAGATAGAGCAGAAATGCCATCATTAGATTTAACAAAAGCAATTCGTTCTTTTTTTGGTAGAGTGAGTTATACCTATGATAGTAGGTATTTGTTAACCGCTACCGTACGTCGTGATGGGTCCTCATTATTTAAAGATGGTTTACGTTGGGGCACTTTTCCTTCTGTAGCTGTTGGATGGAATATCAGCAATGAAAAGTTTATGGAAGATGTTACAGCTATTTCTAACTTAAAAATAAGAGCTAGTTACGGTGAGGTGGGTTCAGATAACGTATCTATCTATGCTATAAGTCCAGAATTGAACTTAAACAGTGAATATCCTTTAGGTACGGATCAAGAAAGACAAACAGGATACTCCATTACAAAAGGGGTAAATGATGATATTACCTGGGAGACTAGTAAAACTACAGATATAGGTTTAGAATTTGCTACGTTCAACAATAAGTTGCGTTTTACGATGGATTATTTTAATAAAAAGTCTGAAGATGTATTGGTAGAACTTGCTTTGCCATTATATACTGGGTTTGGTAATAGAGTGCCATTCAATACCGCAAGTATTACGAACAAAGGTTTTGAATTTTTAGCAAATTATTCTGATAATGTTGGGGAGTTAAACTTTAATATAAGCGGAAACTTTACAATTTTAAATAATGAGGTGACCACTTTGGGTGATGCAACTCCAATTATAGAGGGACAGTTTACTTCAAATGGTTTAAAGGGTACGAAAACTGATGTTGGCCAACCCGTTTCTTCTTTCTTTGGCTATGTAACAGATGGTATCTATCAAACAGATGCAGAAGCGGCTGCAGCTAATGATTCCTTTAGCCCACAAGCAGGAGATATCCGTTTTAAAGATTTAAATGAAGATGGTCAGATAGATACGGAAGATCAACAATTTTTAGGAAATCCTTCTCCAGATTTAAATTACGGAATTAATATTTCTGCAGATTACAAAGGTTTTGATATGAATTTATTCTTTAATGGCGTTGCCGGTAATAAAATATTGAACTCCAATTTATACCGTGGATATTTTGATACGGAAGGGAATTATTTAGCAGCTGCATTAAATGCTTGGACTCCTCAAAACACGGCAACTAGTATTCCTAGAAATACCTTGCTAGATCCTGGATTTAATAGACGTATGTCAGATTTTTACTTAGAAAAAGGAGACTATATTAGATTGCGAAATGTACAACTTGGTTTCAAACTTCCTGAAGATGTTATCAACTCTGTAGGCTTGTCTAAGCTTAGATTATATGTTTCTGCCAGTAATTTATTTACCATTACAGACTATTCAGGATATTACCCAGAAGTGGGTAGAAATACTAGAGGAGGTTCTAGAAGAATCTTTAGTTCTGGAGTAGATGAAGGTGCTTACCCAACAGCAAGATCATTTCAATTAGGTATACAAGCATCATTTTAATCATAAAATTAATAACATGAAAAAAAGAAATATAAAAGCAAGCTTGTATTTATCACTGTTCGTTATGGCAGTAGTAATATACGGCTGTAGAAAAAACGAGATATTAGATACTGAAAATCCCAATGCGGTAACTCCTGATTCATTTTGGAATACAGAAGAAGATGCCGTTAAAGGCATCGTGGGCGCGTATAGTCCGTTTACACATATATGGTATTACAGTCGATTTGAAATCTTCTTATCTGATTATAGAGATGATGTCGTCAATGCTTTTGGAACATCGGAGCGTACTGCTGCGGGTTCTTTTAACGGGGTGTCTACATCAAATGGTGCCTTTTGGGTATGGAGTACGATGTTTCAAGGAATAACTAGAGCAAATGAAGTATTAGCGAATGTTCCAGATATTGAAATGAATGGAGATACGAAGAATAGTATTTTGGGAGAAGCGTATTTCATTAGAGCATTCAACTATTTTAATTTATTAAATAATTGGAAAAATGTACCATTGATTACAGATCCAATTAGTGAATTAGAAAATCCTAAAAGCTTATTACAAGAAGATCCTGCAAAAGTTTGGGCACAAATAGAGTCAGACTTAATGAATGCAGAAGAACTGTTGCCAGATTCTTGGCCTACTCAATATACTGGTAGGGTTACTGCTGGTGCAGCAATAGGCTTATTAGGTAAAGTGTATTTATATCAAGGAAAGGATTTGGAGGCGAAAACAGAGTTTTCAAAAATTATGGATGGCCGTTATGAGTTAATGGCAGACTACGCGGCAAATTTCACACAAGCTTCTGAAAATAATAAAGAATCATTATTTGAAATTCAGTTAGTGAATGACGGTAGCCAGGGTTGGGGTGGTGACGCTCCTGGTACAGGTAAAGGTGCAGCTTTTCACCCAGATATAGCACCTAAAGGGTTTACAGGTCAAGATGGGATGCGTATTAATCAATGGGTATTAGATTTATTTTTAGATGAGCGTACCGTGAATGATGAAATAGATCCTAGAGCTTTTACAACCTTATTTTTTGATACCGATGAGGTTACTAATTATGAAGGTAAAGAGTTAAAATCTGTCACTTATGGAGATAAAAGTTACCAAGATGTATACCCAGGTGAAGATGGTGTATGGGGAAACAAATGGTTAGATATAGCGTTTGGAGAATATACGGGCTCTCAAGATAATGGATGGCATCAATCTGGTAATAACTTAAGATTATTACGTTACTCTGATATCCTTTTAATGTTTGCAGAAGCAGAATTTAATCTAAATGGTTCTTCACAACCTGCATTAGATGCAATTAATGAAGTGAGAGCTAGAGTAGATATGCCTGCATTTACAAGCATTACCATGCAAGATATTGAAGACGAAAGAGTAAAAGAACTTAGTTTAGAAAGAACACGTTATTTTGATTTATTACGATGGGATAAAGTGCAATCTCGTATTGTTGCTAATCCAGAATTTAAATCTGAAAGTGGCGGAACATCCTCTTACAAGCCGGGGAAAGAATATATAGATATTCCTCAGAATGAAATTGATGCAAATCCTAATTTCAAACATAATCCTGGATACTAATTTGTCTGTTTTATAACTGCGTTCATTTCTAAAGAACACAGGAGAATATTTTTTATTCAATAAAGAGGGACTATTTTTATAGTCCTTCTTCGTTTTTCACGAAGCGTTTATCAACCTAAAACCAATCTAATCTATGTGGATTAAAAAGCTTTTTCTTTTAATCGGAATAGGAACCGTTTTATATTCTTGTACTACAGAAGTAAAACAATTTGAACTAATTGAAGCAGAGGACTCGGGTATTCAATTTGTCAATAAAATTCAAGAATTAGATACCTTACACTATTTCAATTTCCCATACATGTACAATGGCGGAGGCGTAGGTGTGGCTGATTTTAATAATGACGGATTAGAAGATATTTTCTTTTCGGGAAACATGGTATCCTCTAAATTGTACATCAATAAAGGCAGTTTTAAATTTGAAGACCACACTCAAAAAGCGGGTCTAGAAACCAATTCATGGGTCATGGGAGTTTCCATTATCGATATCAACCAAGATGGTTGGCAAGATGTGTATTTAAGCGTTGCGGGTCATGCAGAAGGTGCAAAGCGAAAGAACAAATTATTTGTAAATAATGGCGACCTTACATTTACGGAAATGGCAGCGGAATATGGCATCGATGATAACGGACATTCTACTCAAGCCGCATTCTTTGATATGGATAATGATGGTGATTTAGATATGTACCTCTTGACACATGCTAATGAACCTACCACAAATATTGATAAGATATACACACTTACAGATGGTACGGGACCAAGTACAGATCAGCTATATGAAAATATAGGAATTGAAAATGGACATCCAAAATACCAAAATATTTCTACAAAAGCAGGAGTCACCATTGAAGGGTATGGTCTTGGACTAGCGGTTACAGATATCAATCAAGATGGGTGGTTAGATCTCTATATTACGAATGATTTTATTGCTGATGATATTCTGTATGTAAACAATCAAGATGGGACGTTCACGAACAAAGCAAAAGAGTATTTTAAACAAACAAGTAGAAATAGTATGGGTATTGATGCTGCCGATATTAACAATGATGACCTTATAGATTTTATAACATTAGATATGCTTCCAGAAAGTAATCTTAGGAAAAAAACAATGACCTCTAACATGAATCATGAACATTATAAAGATGTTTTAAAAAATGATTTCTCACCTCAGTTTATTAGAAATGCTTTACAATTAAATAGAGGACAAGGCGCTAATAACCATCCTGTATTTAGTGAAGTAGGACGTTTGGTAGGCGTATATGAAACAGACTGGAGTTGGTCTCCCTTATTTGCTGACTTTGATAATGACGGACAAAAAGATGTATACATTACCAATGGTTTTATGCGGGATATTACCGATCATGATTTTCAAGAATATTCAAGCCAGTCTACCGTTTTTGTCAAGGGTACCGGGAAGTTATCAAAAGAAGATTTACTAAAAAAACTCAAAAATTTAGAAAGCGTTTATTTGCCTAATTATATGTTTCAAAATAATGGCAATCTAAGTTTTACCAATAGTACAGTAGACTGGGGAATGAATCAAGCTTCACTTTCTAATGGTTCTGCTTATGCCGATTTTGATAATGATGGCGATTTAGATCTTGTAATGAATACCATTAATGCTACTCCGTTAGTATATAAAAATAATAGCAGGCAACTAAATAAGAATCATTATCTAAAACTACAACTAAAAGCAGATAAAGGAAATATAGATGCCGTAGGAGCGCAACTAACTCTTTTTATGCCTAATGATACAAAGATTCATCAAGAGATTACACCTGTACGAGGGTATTTAAGTACATCATCGTTAAAGGCTACTATTGGTGTGGGTACTATTTCAAAGATTGATTCTGTGCATATTAAATGGCCTGGGGGCACTTTAGAGAAATTGGGGAGCTTACGAGTAGACACCTTGTATACTATAGAAAAGGGAAAAAATGAGTCGCTTAATTTACCCGCAATGCCATCTGAAAATTTCTTGGTATCAGAGATTAGTGATGCTTTAAATTTTGAGCATACGCATATAGAGAATGAAGCAAATGACTTTAGACATGAACCGTTACTCTTACACTTAAACGATTATTTTGGACCAGGAATAGCTGTGGGAGATATAAATGGCGATGGTACGGATGATGTGTATATTGGTGGTGCGCGAAACCAAAAAGGAGCTTTTTTGATTCAGAAAGAGGGGAAATTTAATACGCAAGAATTGGCCGATTCTGAAAAGTACGAAGATTTAGGAGCACTGTTTTTTGATGTAGATCAAGATGGCGATCTAGACCTTTATGTAGTCAGTGGCGGGAGCTCTGTTAAGTATTATGATAAAGGCCACTATCAAGATAGAATTTACACGAATGATGGACAGGGAAACTTTATTTTAGATAAGGAAGCGTTACCCATATTAAAGGCAAGTGGTTCTTGTGTGGTTGCATCAGATTTTGATCATGATGGCGATTTAGATGTGTTTGTAGGTGGGGCGGTTGAACCTGGTAGCTTTCCTATTAGTCCAAAGAGTTATTTGTTAGAAAATAATGACGGCAAATTTACAGATGTAACCCATAAAGCACCCGGATTACAAAACATAGGTATGGTGAGAGCTGCTTTATGGAGTGACTATGACAATGACAATGATTTAGATTTACTATTGGCAGGAGAATGGATGCCGCTTGTAATTTATAAAAATACAGCGGGGAGTTTTGAAAGGGTAGCGAATACTACTTTAAATAAGTACTCTGGAATGTGGAATAGCATCATGGGGGCAGATTTTGATAGCGATGGAGACATTGATTACATTGCGGGTAATTTAGGAGCTAATACGGCATATAAGGCAAGCAGAGAACAACCTTTGCGCATGTATGCTAAAGATTTTGATCAGAACAATAGCATCGATCCTATAATAACCAGATATATTCAAGATGTTGAGGTCCCTATGGCTCCAAGAGGAGCCTTGGGTGGGCAATTACGGCAATTGTATAAAACTTTTCCGTCTTATAGTACGTATGCCAATGCAAGTATTACAGATTTTCTAGCGGTTTTAGATACTACGGGTATGGCTATTTTTGAAGCCAATTACACCAACTCTAGCTATCTTGAGAATTTAGGGGATGGAAATTTTAACGTGACGCCATTACCTCTTGAAGCGCAGTTTGCACCATTATTTGGAGTACAGGTTTTTGATATAAACCAGGACGGAAACCTTGATGTTTTGGGAGTTGGTAATTATTATGAAACGGAAGTGATTTCGGGAAGATATGATGCTGGTAAGGGTATTGTGTTACTTGGAAATGGTAAAGGAGGTTTTTCTAGTGAAACCTTGAATACTACAAATTTTGTGGTAGATAGTGACGCCAAAGCGCTATCGTTAGTGAAAATTGAAGATCGTATGAGTTGGGTGGCTACGAGTAGTGCAGGTAAAACCCTAGTGTTTGCTCTTACAGATAGTTTAAACAATCAATACATTGATTTTAAAAGAGAGGAACAGTACGCATTAATTTATAAGAAAAACGGTAAAATAGAAAAGCAAGAAAATTATTTGGGTTCTGGGTATCTTTCACAATCATCGCAAATAGTTCTTTGGAATGTGGCCATGGTAACTAAGATAGAATTCTACAACGAAAATGGAAGTTTAGAAAGAACTACTTATTCTCAAAATGAATAAGTTCTTTTAACCTCGGTTTAATAATGGTTTTATTTGATTAAATGTTTTTTAAAATCCATTACATCTTCACAGCAAATTTGCTCCATTACTTGTTGTAGTTCTGTTTTTAATAAAGAGATGGTATGATCGCCACCTTGTTTACCGAGAGCTGCCACACCGTACATAAATGAGCGACCCATAAAAGTAAACGCAGCTCCAGAAGCCATAGATCTTGCAATATCAGGACCAGAGCGTATCCCACTATCCATCATTACAGTTATTTGATCTCCATATTTTTCTGCTATTCTAGATAATGGTTTTATGGTAGATTCCCCCGCATCTAGCTGCCTCCCGCCATGGTTAGAGACAATTAAACCGTCTACACCTAATTGGATCGCTTTTTCTGCATCAGTTTCATTAGCGACGCCTTTAAGGACTAGTTTTCCCGGCCACATATCTCTAATGGGTTTAATTTTCTCTTCATTTAACCGACCAGAAAATGTTTGGTCCATAAATTTGCCTAGTTGTTTTAAATCTAGGTTTTTAGGCATGTATGGTTTTAAAGTTTCAAAATTTGGTTGTCCATGTTTTAATGTTTCTAAAGCCCAATGTGGTTTGCCTAAAACTTGCAGAATGTTTTTTAGGGTCATTTTTGGAGGCATTGCCAAACCATTTCTAATGTCTCTTGGTCTAAAACCAAAAGTAGGAACATCACAAAGAATAACGAGAACAGGGCATTCCGCTTCTGCAGCCCTTTTTATTAAATCATCTCTCAATCTATTTTCGGTAGGGTGGTATAATTGAAACCAAGCATTACCTTCTGTAATCTCAGCAATTCTTTCTATACTACTCGTAGAGACCGTACTTAATACAAAAGGAACATTGTGTTCAAAAGCAGCCTTTGCCAAAATTTCTGGCGCATTTGGCCACATTAATCCTTGTAAGCCAACGGGTGCTATCCCAAAAGGAGCATCGTAAGTTTTACCAAAGAGCTCGGTCTTCATGGAAGAGCCGCTGTGCTTACTTAAATAAGAAGGTAATAATTCTACTTTTCGGATCTCAGACGTGTTTTTATGAAGATTTACATCTTCATTACAACCGCCATCCAAATATTCAAAAGCAAATTTCGGAATTTTTTTTTGAGCTTTTGTTCTTAAATCACTTACCGAAGGATAAGCTGTATTTATTTTGATTTCTTTTTTTTTCTGCTCGCTCATAATTCAAAAATTTGTTCCATTAATCTCCATTTCTCATCTGCTTTAGAATTGGGAAGTGCTTGTTGATAGTTCCACATCAACTTTTCCCATTCTTTAACTTTCGGATTAGCTAGGTCGGCCTTATTTTTAGATTCAAAAGAGAATTCGTCACTGGTCTCCATGATCATAAAGAGTCTGTTTTCCACACTATAAATAGCTAAATGCTGAATTCCAGATGATTTAATGCTCTCCATAATTTCTGGCCATACTTTGGCATGATACGCTTTGTATTCTGCTATTAATGACGCATCATTAATTAAATCTAGTGCTAAACAATATCGTTTCATAAGCTTGTCGTTACTGTTTTAACTTCATGATGTTCAAATATATGACGCCCGTACCAAGCAATGTATATAAAGCACAGTAATGGTAAGATAAAAGAAAAATTAACTTCTGATACGCCCAATATTCGTAAATCGGCGACACCATTACCTCCATAATCAATAATCATTCCTTGTGCTTTAGGCATTAAAGCACCACCTACGATGGCCATTATTAAGCCGGCAGAGCCAACTTTGGATTGTTCTTCGGTTAAGTCTTCTAGCGCTATGCCGTAGATTGTTGGGAACATTAAAGACATAAAAAAAGATAACGCTACTAGAAAATATAATCCTAAAACACCTTCAATAAACATAACGCCTGCAGCACAAGCAATTGCAAAAAGTGAAAAAAGCATGAGTAATTTTCCAGCACTCGTAAATCGTAATAAATAGGTTCCTATAGCTCTACCAACGGTAAATAAAATAAAGGCTGCCATTTGATAATAACCAGCTGTAACAGCACTTATTTGTACGGCTTCTGCATACTGGTAGATATAGGTCCAGCACATAATTTGTGCGCCTACATATACTATTTGCGCTAAGACACCTAAAGCATATTTTTTGTTTTTTAGAAGGGAGCTAAACGTTTTTCCAATGCTAGGCATTGCACCTTCATCTTTAGATTGAGGCATTTTGTTCATTAGAAAAAGAACAAAAATGCCTAGTAATACCAGGCCTAAAATTACATAGGGGTTTCGTATCACCAATAGATCAGAGGTGCGTATGAGTACTTTAGAAGCTTCTTCTAAAGCACTAAAATCTGCAATATCATCTGATTGTAAATTTTTTAATACAAATTGTTGTGCCACAAACAATCCAGCAATCAACCCTATGGGGTTAAATGCTTGGGCTAAGTTTAACCGCTGTGTAGCTGTTCTTTTATCGCCCATGGCTAAAATATAAGGATTAGCGGCAGTTTCTAAAAAGGCTAAGCCAAAGGTTAATACATAAAGTCCAAGACAAAAGAACCAAAATTGTTCGGTAATGGCGGCGGGATAAAATAATAAAGCGCCGCCAGCATATAATCCTAGCCCTATTAAAATGCCAGTTTTGTAAGAGTATTTTCTCATAAACATTGCAGCAGGTAATGCCATACAGAAATAGCCGCCATAGAAAGCCATTTGTACCCATGCAGCTTGTGAGTTAGATAATTCAAGTACTTTTTTAAAAGCTTGTACCATGGGGTCTGTAACCGCATTTGCAAATCCCCATAAGGCAAATAAAGAGGTTACTAAAATGAAAGGTATTAGTACTTTCTTTGCTACTACTTTGGGTTTGTTAGCAATATTATTCATTTTTTAAGTTGAGTTTTTTTTAAAATAATGGCTTTAATTATTTGTTTGTTAACTTGTTAATAAGGAGCGGTCTAAGTGCACGTAGCCCCCGTCTACAGTAATGAATTGTCCAGTAGTATGTGATGATTTATCAGAAATAACAAATAGACAGGTATCTGCTATTTCTTGCGGGGTGGTCATTCTATTTTCTAATGGAATCTTATCTACGATAGCTTTTAATTTTTCTTCTCCGTTTTCTAAAGTTTTTATCCAAGTATCATAAGCTGGAGTCCAACTTTCTGCGATGATAATAGCGTTCACTCGGATATTATCTTTAATTAAATCTACCGCCCATTCTCGTGTTAAGCCTAAAACACCTCCTTTAGAAGCGGCATACCCAGATGTTGCTCCTTGTCCCGTAAGACTAACCTTAGATCCTATATTTAATATAGTGCCTTGTGCTTTTTTAATATAAGGAAGACAAAATTTAGTCATTGCAAAAAAGCTTACTAAATTTAGTTTTAAAGACCACATAAAATCATCAATACTAGCATCTAAACCAACCCCGTCATTCACTCCAATGTTGTTAATTAAGGCATCTATACGGCCATATTTTTCACCTATTTTTTTTGCTGCTGCTGCTACTTGCACAGGATCTGTCAAATCTGTTTTTACAAACAAAGCATCAATCCCCTTGTCTTGTAATTCTTTCTCATACCCAAACCCTCTATCATTTCTACAAACAATTACGGGTATGGCCCCTTCATTTGCTAAAGCCTGGACAATCGTTTCACCAATACTGCCTTTTAATCCTGCTGCACCCGTTACAACAACAATTTTATCTTTTAAATGTAAATCCATAGCTTATAAATTGTAAAATTTTATTGCATTTATACCCATGATATTCTGTTGTTCAGTAGGGCTGCATTTTGCAATAAAATCTGTGGTTAGTTTTTTTACTTTAGCAAAGTTTCCTGCAACGAGGCATACGGGCCAATCAGACCCAAAAAGAATGCGATCAGGTCCAAAAGAATTGAACACTACATCCATATAAGGTTCAATCTGTGCTGTAGACCATGTCGTATAATCTGCTTCGGTGATCATTCCAGATAATTTGCAATAGACATTTTCATGTCTAGCAATTTCTTTGATTAATACAGCCCATCCATCAAAAAAGCCCTCTTTAATATAGGGCTTAGCCATATGGTCTATGACAAATTTCTGATGAGGAAATTTCTTTATGAATTCTAATGTGGCCCCAAGTTGATGTGGCAGAATTAAAAGATCATAGGTGTAATTATACTTTTCTAAGGCAGCGATTCCTCTTAGGAAATCTGGCTGTAACAAAAAATTAGGATTCAATTCGGCTTGCACAATATGCCTGAATCCTTTTAGTTTTTTTAGACTTGAATAAGCTTCTAGTTGTGCTTCTATATTAGCAGCGCTAAAATCTACCCAACCTACAACCCCTTTTATAAATTGATGTTCATCGGATAACTTCAAAAGAAACTCCGTTTCTTCTCTACTTTGATCCGCTTGAACAGCGATACAGCCATCAATATTATTTTCTTGGTAGATTTTTTTTAAATCTTTTGGCAAAAAATCTCTCCGGATAGTAGACATCGTATCGTCTATCCAAGAATGCTTTTTTGCATCGTATACCCAGAAATGTTGATGGCTATCAATGATCATTACGCTTTGTAGTCAATTACGTTTTGTTTAGAAATTCCTAAACCTTCAATCCCTAATTCCATAACATCGCCATCCTTTAAATACATTGGTGGTGTTAAGCCTAAACCAACTCCAAACGGTGTTCCTGTAGAGATTACATCCCCAGGAAGTAAGGTCATAAATTGACTGATATAACTCACCACTTCTTGAATATTAAAAACAAAGTCTGATGTTGAACTATTCTGCATCATTTCTCCATTCAATTTTAACCATAGGTTTAAATTATTAGGATCTTTAATTTCATCTTTTGTAGCTATAAAAGGACCTAATGGCGCAAAGGTGTCACAACTTTTCCCTTTAACCCATTGTCCTTCTCTTTCTAATTGAAAAGCACGCTCGCTTATATCATTATGTAATACATATCCAGCAACATAATCTAATGCATCTTCTTCAGAAACATAAGAAGCTTTTTTGCCGATGATAATTGCTAATTCTACTTCCCAATCAGATTTTGTGCTGCCTTTAGGTAAGATAACGGTATCATTAGGACCAATGATAGAAGATGTAGCTTTAAAAAATAATACAGGCTCTTTCGGAATTTGCATTCCGCTTTCTGCCGCATGCTTTGCGTAATTTAAACCTACGCATACAATTTTTGATGGCCGGCAGAGCGGAGAACCTAAACGTGTTTCTTTGGCAACTAAAGCACATTTGCTTTCGTTATCATTTAACCAATTTTTTAAGCGTGCTATTCCATCTGATCCAAAAAATTGCTCTGTATAATCTTCGCCAAAACCAGAAACATCAATCTTGTTTCCATTTGATAATTGTACTCCTGGCTTTTCATTATTTACTTCACCAAATCTTATAAGTTTCATTTTTTTTAATTTTTATGATTGTGTTTTTCTATAAAACACAATAAATTATTATCCGTTTAATTTTATAAACCCACCGTCTATAGGAAAGTTAGTACCCGTTACAAAAGAAGCTTCATCGGAACATAAATATAATGCTAAATTGGCAACCTCTTCAGGCATTCCCATTCTGCCAATTGGTTGTGTTTGTGAAAGCTTTTCAAACATTTCTTCTTTATTGTCTGGGTAATTTTCGTTTATAAATCCATCTACAAAAGGAGTATGGATTCTTGCAGGAGAAATACAGTTACATCTAATGCCATCTTGAACATAGTCTTTTGCAATAGAATAAGTCATGGTTAAGGCAGCGCCTTTAGACATAGAATAGGCAAACCTATCTGAAATACCTACTGATGATGCTATAGATGCCATGTTTATGATCACACCAGATTTATTTTTTTTCATATGAGGAATAGTACTATAAATACAATTGTATACTCCTTTGACATTCACTTGGTAAACGCGATCAAATGCCTCCTCAGGAGTATTTTCAACATTACCAATATGGGCAATACCTGCATTGTTAATTAAAATATCAATTGAATAATTTTTGGCTATTTTATCAATAACCGCAATAACTTCCTTTTGATGTATTACATTACATTGATGTACCGCAGCTTTTCCTCCGCTAGCTTCAATCTCTTTTTTTGTGAGCAGGGCATTTTCAATATGCAATTCTAGTATATGTACAAAAGCACCTTGTTCTGCTAATGTTTTAGCAATCGCTTTTCCAATACCACTTCCGCCACCTGTTATAATCGCCGTCTTCTTATCTAAATTAAATTTCATTAAAGCGCTGTTTTTGTCGTTTCATTAGACCAAATTTTTCCATTAGGAAAACTATAGTCTTTTATAGATTCTTCTTTCATGGTAATGCTATAGCCTGATAATTTAGGAGGCATATAAGCACCATTTTTTAGGATTACAGGATCGTAAAAATGTTCGTGTAAGTGATCTACATATTCAATAATTCTATCGTCTAAACTGCCACTTATCGCAATGTAATCAATCATTGATAGGTGCTGTACATATTCACACAGCCCTACACCGCCAGCATGTGGACATACTGGAATTTTAAATTTAGCAGCCATCAACAAGATAGCCAATATCTCATTAACCCCGCCAACTCTACAGCTATCTATTTGGCAAATACCTATAGCATCAGCCTGCATGAGTTGTTTAAACATCACTCTATTTTGACAATGTTCACCAGTAGCTACCAAAATTGGAGCAACGGCTTTTGCGATGGTAGCATGACCAAGAATATCATCTGGACTAGTAGGTTCTTCAATCCACCAAGGATTAAATTTTTTCAATTGTGCCATGTTAGTGATGGCTTCGTCAACATCCCATTTCTGATTGGCATCCATCATTAATTTAAGGTCATCACCAATTTCTTCTCTTATGATCGCAGCTCTGCGCATATCATCTTGAAGGTCTGATCCTACCTTAATTTTCATATGTTTAAAGCCTGATGCTTTTGCTTCGCGGCATAAACGTCTCATTTTATCATCAGAATACCCTAACCATCCCGCCGATGTAGTGTAGGCAGGGTATCCATTTTCTTCTAGGTGGGCTATTCTTTCTTGTTTAGAGTCAGATTTATTTTTAAGAAGTGCTAAAGCTTCTTCAGGAGTGATAGCATCAGTGATATAGGTGAAATCTATACAGCTTACTAACTCTTCCGGACTCATATCTGCTAGAAGTTTCCAAAGGGGTTTTTTCTCTACTTTGGCATATAAATCCCAAACAGCATTTACAATTGCCCCTGTGGCTAAATGTATCACTCCTTTTTCAGGACCTAGCCACCTTAATTGACTGTCGCCAGTAATCATCTTCCAAAATTCTCCCATGTTTTTGGTAAAGGATTCTAAAGATTTACCTTTTATTAAAGGAGCAATAGAATTAATTGCAGCAACACACAATTCATTTCCTCTTCCAATCGTAAACGTAAGTCCATGACCTTCGATACCTTCTGGATGATTTGTTTTTAAAATCACATAGGCAGCTGAATAATCAGGATCAGGATTCATGGCGTCAGAGCCATCTAATGATTTGCTTGTGGGAAAACGAACATCTCTTGTTTCTATGTCCGTAATAAGTATAGGTGTAGCCATTTCAATTTTGCTTATGAAGCAAAATTAGGCGCCATGAGTTGCGAAAACCACCTAAAAAAACACTTTATTCAATACTTTTTTTGCCTTCTGTTTTATTTTTGCTGTAAAATTCTAGATAGGAAGAGGGAGAACTGTTTTTAAGAAGTTTAAATTGTCTATTGAAGTTAGAGATATTATTGAACCCACATAAATAGGCTATGGATGTGATACTTTCTTTATTTTCTATAAGTAACTTACATGCATAGCCTATTCGTATCTCATTGAGATATTTTGTGAAAGGTTTGCGATGTATTTTTTTAAAAAAGCGACTAAAGGCAGATTTGTTCATTCCTATATTCTCAGCAACATCTCCTGAGCTCATAGGAGTATTAAAATTTTGAAAAACGTATTCATAAATTTTATCCAATCGTTTGTTTTCTGTTTTGTGAAAACTGTTTAAGAAACCACTGCTGGATAACAGCGTGTAGTTGTTGTGTTTTGATAATTGATTGAGTATTTCTAGCAGCGAAATAATTTGGGTTGTATCATCTAATTTCGCTAGTGACTTTAGATTTTGGATTAATTTTTCACTTAGATTATTAAACTTAATTCCACGAACGGCAAGATGTAAGAGGTCAGCAATTTGTTCCGTTTCAGGGACATTTAAAAATTTATCTCCTAGAAAATCTTTTTTAAAATGAACAGAAATAGCTTCGGCTTTGAGTGTAGCATCGTTTTGAAAATATTTGTCTTCATTTAACCACATATGGGGCAGGTTTTTTCCAATTAAAACAACGTCACCACTGTAAAATTTTTCGATACTATCTCCCACAAAACGCATTCCCGAACTTTTTTCAATAAACACAAGTTCAAGTTCTTCGTGATAGTGCCATACCTTTAAAAAGTTGTCATAAATACTATGTGATACGGTAAGTGATTTGTGCTCTTTGTTAGATCTGTTTAAAAAATGAAGCTTCATAAATAGTTCGCTTAAATTCAATAATTCGTATCAAATAAACTTTAAAAGTATGAATAATTGATATATTTTAGGGTTTCAATTAAAAATTATTAAGGTGATAGGGCTGTTTTTTAAAAGGTATCATTCAAAAAGTAGTCTTATTAAATTATGGAGATTTGTTGAATTCAATCGGACTTTTCTTAGCGTAATTTTGAGATAAAATCGCGCATAGAGGTATAATTTATAGCTTTTGAATCATAATTAATACCCTAAATTTCTTTTTCATTTTATTATTGTTCAAGCTAAAAATTGCTTTAATCACATTATTTGAAACCACGATTAATTATAGCGAAAATTAGTCAATAACCAACTTGAATTATGAGCAAAAGAATTTTATTATGGTCAATCACAGCAGCTCTAGCAGGGTTCCTCTTTGGTTTTGATGTTGTCGTTATCTCTGGAGCAGATAAAAAATTACAACTTCTCTGGGAGTCATCAGATACCTTCCATGGTTGGGTGGTTATGGGTATGGCCCTTTGGGGTACTGTTGTTGGTGCAATTTTCGGTGGTTTTCCAACAAATAAATACGGGCGTAAAAATACGTTAATTGCCATTGGAGTTTTATTTGCGGTCTCTGCTGTAGGCTCAGCATTGTCTAATGATCCTTATGTATTTGCCTTATTTAGATTTATTGGTGGTATTGGTGTTGGTGCATCTACGATTGCTGCCCCAGCTTATATCTCAGAGATTGCTCCTGCCAAGGATAGAGGTAGGCTTGTAGCATTGTATCAGTTCAATATTGTATTTGGAATATTAATAGCTTTTTTATCTAATTATTTATTGAGTAGTATAGGGGAAAATGCTTGGAGGTGGATGCTAGGTGTAGAAGCTATACCCGCAGTAGTATATATATTATTTGCAATAAAGGTTCCCAAAAGCCCTCGTTGGTTGTTATCAAAATCGAGAATTTCAGAAGCAAAAAAAGTATTACAAATAATAGACCCAAATGCAGATGTAGATGCTCAAATAGCAGCGATGAATCAACACTCTGAGAAAAGTGATAAATCAGAGACTATTTTTATTAAAAAATATAGATTTCCATTAGTATTAGCCTTTATGATTGCTTTTTTCAATCAATTTTCAGGAATAAACGCCTTTCTATATTATGCTCCTAGAATCTTTGAAGAAGCTGGTTTAGGAGAGAGTACAGCACTATTAAGCAGTGTTGGTATTGGTGTTACTAATTTAGTATTCACATTATTAGGTGTTTTTTTAATTGATAGAGTAGGACGAAAAACCTTAATGTATGTAGGTTCGGTGGGGTATATTATTTCATTAGGACTTGTATCTGCAGCTTTCTTTTATAGTTGGACAGGGTTAGCAGTACCTATTTTCTTGTTTTTATTTATAGCAGCACATGCTATAGGGCAAGGTGCGGTAATCTGGGTTTTTATTTCAGAAATTTTTCCAAATCACTTACGAGCATCGGGTCAGTCTTTTGGAAGTTCTGTGCATTGGATTTTAGCAGCGCTTATTCCTTCTTTAATACCTTACTTGTTTCAACATCCTATGGTGGGAGCAGGAGTCGTGTTTTTAATTTTTGCAGTAATGATGGTGTTCCAATTATTGTTTGTTATGTTCCTGATGCCAGAAACAAAAGGGAAAACTCTAGAAGAATTGGAAGTTGAAATTTTAAGAAAAAAAGAATAATAGCATGTTTAAATTTTTAAGCTTTTTAATTGCTTTTTTTTTCTCGTTAGGCCTATTGGCAGCAAAGATAGATACACTAGTGGTTTCTAGTAAATCAATGCGTAAGAAGATTAAAAATTTGGTGATCACTCCAGATTCTTATCAAAAAAAAGAGTTACGCTATAATGTAGTTTATCTATTGCATGGCGCAGGAGGTAATCATAAATCGTGGTTAGAAAAAGCTCCTGAGCTAGAGCAGTATGCTGACTTATATAATGTTATTATAGTTTGCCCTGATGGCGATAAAACGAGTTGGTATTTTGACAGTCCGCTTGATAAGAATATGAGTTATGAAACCTACATCGCAGAGGAGTTAGTATCTCATGTCGATAAAAAATATGATACAGCGCCAGACTCTGAAAATAGGGCTATAACGGGGTATAGTATGGGAGGGCACGGTGCCCTGTATTTAGCATTTAAACATTTAGATGTTTGGGGATCTGCGGCTAGTATGAGTGGTGGAGTAGATATTAGACCCTTTCCATTACAATGGGATATTGCCAAACGCTTGGGAGATTATGCTGATGCTCCTGAAGAATGGGAAAACCATACTGTAATTAATTTAACACATCTGTTAAATGGACAAAATTTAGATTTTTTGATAGACTGTGGTGTAGATGATTTCTTTTATAATGCAAACCTAAGGTTACATCAAAAACTTCTGGAACGAAATATACCTCATGATTACATTGAAAGGCCAGGAGGTCATACCAATGAATATTGGAGGAATTCTATAAAATATCAAATGCTTTTTTTTAATGATTATTTTCAAAAAAGTAAGGAACAAACCAAATAATTAAAATAGTTCTTAAGGTTTTCAACTCCATCTAAAGCTAAAATTGGCTTTACGGGTAACCTGTCCATATCCATGGGCTATAATGCCATATGCAATGGTGAAGCCATTTGTAGATTTAGCATAAGGGGAACTCTAGGTATGTATAAAGGTCATTTTAACGTAAAATTTTAAGAAACTAAACTAGCTGTATGATTTTTTTTAGGACGAAGCTACTTATTTTGAGCACCATTTTAATGGTATCTCTTGCGGCATGCGATCGCATCACAGTTATCGATGTAACATCACCTAACGGGAAAAACACGTTTACACTGTTGCCTGAAAAAGGTATTGGTTTTTCGGTGTCTTATGACGGACAGGAAGTTTTATTGCCTTCAATTATTGAACTGATTTCAAACGATTTTAATTTTCACGGTAAGTTAGAGGTTCTAAAAGTTGAAAATACAACCATTGAGAACGAATGGAAATCTAATTTTGCAGAGCTAAGTACGATACCTGATCACTATAATCAGCTTAAAGTATACCTTAAAAAAGGAGAGTCTAAAATTACTATTATTTGTAGAGCTTACGATGAGGGACTCGCATTTTCCTATGAGATTCCGGAACAAGATCATATTACAGAAGTGGCCTTAGCGGAGAATATTCATTACAATTTTAAAGAAGATTATCAAGTGTGGTCCACCCCAAAACGCGGACAAGGAGTACTAACGGCTCAAGGGGAGTATAAAAAAATTCCATTAAGCCAATTAGAAAAAGGTGTTGAACGTCCTTTGGTTATTGAAATTAGTGATAGCTTAAAAATTGCATTAGCGGAAGCGAAATTGGTAGATTATGCTAGATTAAGTTTTGACAAAGGAACAAGTGCTACTTACAGTATTTTATCAAGTTTGGATGGTAGAATGGGCGATCAAAAGCAGGATACCATTACGGGTGCTATTATTTCTAAACGAGAGGAATCAGGGGCTAAGGTGCATAAGGAATTACCTTTTCAATCTCCCTGGAGAGTGGTAATGATGGCTAAAAATGAGGGGGAATTATTGACCAATAATTATATCATTCAAAACTTAAATGACCCTTCTGAAATTGCAGACGAATCTTGGATAAAACCAGGGAAGGTATTACGAGAAACGACACTTACCACAGAAGGTGCTTATGCAGCTATTGATTTTGTAGCTGCACATAACATGCAATATATCATGTTTGATGCAGGCTGGTATGGTGATGAAATGAAAAATAGCTCAGATGCCATGACGGTAACCTTAGATCCTAAAAGATCAAAAGGCCCTTTAGACATGGAAGCGGTTACGGCGTACGGCAGGGAAAAAGGAATTGGATTGATACTGTATATAAATCGTCGTGCTTTAGAAAAACAAATCGATGAAGTATTGCCCTTGTTGAAAAAATGGGGCGTAGCAGGCATTAAATATGGCTTTGTTCGGGTTGGAGACCAAGATGCTACGGCTTGGTTGCATGAAGCGGTTAAAAGAGCAGCCGAATATGAAATGATTATAGATGTGCATGATGAATATAGACCTACAGGCTTTTCTAGAACCTATCCAAATTTTCTAACGCAGGAAGGGATTCGTGGTGATGAGGAAACAGTACCTAATGCTCATACTTTGGTTAGTATGTTTACACGCACGCTTGCCGGAGCTTCAGATAATACAGTTTGTTATTATAATTCTAGAGTTGACAAAATGGGGTCTCATGCCTCTCAACTGGCAAAAACAGTTTGTATTTTCAGTCCACTTCAATTTTTATATTGGTATGATAAGCCAGCAGCAGCACCAGAAAAAAAAGATGGCCTGTGGGGAGATACAAGGCATATCGGTAAAGAGCCAGAATTAGAGTTTTTTAACAATGTGCCTACCACGTGGGATGAAACCATCGTTTTAGAAGCTAAAATTGGAGAAATTGGGGTCATCGCCAGAAGGAAAGGATCAGATTGGTTTATTGGAGGAATTAATGGGGTAAAGCCTCGGAATATAGTTTTAGATTTTTCTTTTTTAGCAAAAGGACAGCCATTTAAGGCCAGGTTTTATACCGATGATGCGCTTGTGGAAACACGAACAAAAGTGAAAATTGAAGATTTTGACATTACAAGTGAGACTATTAAGAACCTAGCGGTTAAAGCTAATAATGGTTTTGCAATACACATAACAACAAACAAATAATACGCGGATTATGAAACTTTTTAAGAATTTTAAATCAGCTTTAATCGTACTAATTTTCTTAGTAGGGAAGCCAACGGAAATGTTCAGTTTTCAACAAGTTCAGAAAACAAATAACTTAAAATTGAAAAAGCAGAAGGGGAAAAAACCGCGTAATGTTATTTTCATTTTAACAGATGATCACCGGAATGATTTTATGGGGTTTACAGGAAAAGTTCCTTGGTTAAAAACGCCAAATTTAGACAGAATGGCAAGTGAAGGAGCGCATATGAAAAATGCTTTTGTCACCACATCCTTATGTTCGCCAAGTAGAGCAAGCATTTTAACGGGACAATATTCACATGTACACACCATTGTAGATAATGTGGCTCCTAACCCTGGTGATTTAACATTCTTTCCTCAATATTTACAAAAAGCAGGGTATCAAACTTCCTTCTTTGGTAAATGGCATATGGGCGACCATAATGATAGTCCAAGACCAGGTTTTGATCATTGGGAAAGTTTTGCAGGTCAAGGAGATTATTACGCACCAAACTTAAATATCAATGGTGAAAATACGCAGTATGATGAAGAGACCTATGTGACAGATTTGTTAACTGATCATGCGGTAGACTGGTTGGATCATAGAGATCAGGATAAACCATTTTTTATGTATTTATCGCATAAAGCAGTGCATGCCATGTTTTTTCCTGCCAAACGTCATGAGGGTATGTATGCTGGTAAAAAGATTGACAAGCCAGATAGTTACACCCAAACAATAGGGTCTGAGTATAAAAAATTAAACTGGCCAGATTGGGTGAAGCGACAACGTGATAGTTGGCATGGGGTAGATTACATGTATCATGGTACTGCCGATGGAACTTTCGATGATTTAGTGCAACGCTATTGTGAAACCTTAATGGGAGTAGATGATAGTGTGGGTACGGTATTAGATTGGCTAAAAGCAAATGGATTAGAGGAGTCTACCATGGTTATTTATATGGGTGATAATGGTTTTAGTTGGGGAGAACACGGACTAATAGACAAACGCCATTTTTACGAAGAATCTGTAAAGGTGCCTATGTTAGTGCGTTGTCCTGAATTATTTGAAGGAGGAAAAACCGTTGAAAAAATGGTGCAAAATGTAGATATAGCACCAACAATTTTAGATTGCGCAGGCTTAGAAAAACCAGCATATATGCCTGGGAAATCTTTCGTGCAATTACTTAAAGGAGACGAAACCAAATGGCGCGATAAAATATTTTATGAGTACTATTTTGAATATGATTTTCCGATGACGCCAACCGTATTTGGAGTAAGAACAGATAAATACAAATACATAAGATATAATGGTATTTGGGATACGAATGAGTTGTATGATATTGAAAATGATCCCAATGAAATTGTCAATTTAATTGATGATCCAAAACTGCAACCATTGATTAAAGATTTTGCCAATAGTTTGTATGACTGGTTAGAAAATACAAACGGAATGCAAATCCCTTTAAAACGAAATGTGTTTCATCGGATTGGAGATTACGAGCATGCCAATCAATATTAATGAATAGAAAAAGAATCAGGATACTTTAATACTGTTCAAATTAGAAAAGGAACATTAACTAAGTACCCATATTTTATAATTTAGAAGTGAGATAGATGAAAAAGATGGAGTTAAAATTGAAGTCAGTTGTATTTGTATTGCTTTTAAGTATGCTTATAGGTACAGTAACAACAAATGCTCAGAATGCAAATCACCCTAGAATTTATACAACAAATGATGCTAAGCCTGAATTTTTAAGCAGTATAAAATCTATTGAATGGAAAAAAAGTTTAATAGATAAGAAAATAGAAAACCTAGAAAAATATTTAAAGTTTGTTGAAAATGACCCAACATGGTTGGTTTCTAGGTTACAAATGAATTGGAACACTAAGCATGATAAGGTCTTTCTTAAAGGAGGAAATTTTGATCATTCGGAGGGCAGTGCTCCAGTGCCTACAGTACGTTTTTCAGGAACAAGGGATTGGGCTTCAGAATATTCAACGCCTAAATTAGAGGATATAGAACCGTATTTTGATGATCCTCGTGGTTACTATTTATCGCATAAGAAAACAAAGATTAAAGAATGGGTTCATCCCTCAAAAATAGGATTTGCTATTGAAGGAACTAATCGTAAGATTATGAGTCTTGTTGAAGATGCTTCTTTTTTATATTGGGTAACGGGCGATAAAAAATATGCTGAGTTTGCAAAGCCAGTCTATGAAACCTATATCGAAGGGATGTACTATAGAGATGCCCCTATCGATTTAGAAAATGGAGTACAGCAGCGTATTTCTGGATTAGCAACGTTTGAAGTTATTCATGAAAAAATATTGATTCATTTAATTACAACCTATGATTTTCTGTATGATTATTTTGAAGCGGAAAAAGTAAATCTAGATCATAGTGCTGCAGTATTTCAAAAATGGGGAGATCAAATTATTACTAACGGAATTCCAGATAATAATTGGAATCTTTTTCAGGCTAGATTTTTAACCTATGTAGCCTTGGTTTTAGAGGATAACAAAACCTATAAAAACGGAAAAGGACGCCAGTATTTTCTAGACCGTACTTTTAATACCTCTTCAGAAAGGCAATTAGCTATTAAGGAATCATTATTGGTTTACAATCAAGAAACGGGTATGTGGCCAGAATGTGCTTCCTATTCCGTTCATGTGATTACTACCTTACTTGATATTTTTACACTTTTAGATCATGCAACAAATAAAAACGAATTATCAAATTTTCCAATTATTGAAAAGGCAGCCCTAGCATCATTTCAATATTTGTTTCCTAGCGGGTATACTGTTGGTTTTGGCGATTCAAATCACAAAACATTACCGCCTGAAAATTTTGAGCTTTTAATTTCAAACTATAATAAATACAACAATGTAGAACAAGAAACTATTATTTCTGGACTGTTAGCTCAAATGATAGCTAAAGGAGAATACAAACGTGAAGCAAAAGATTTGCCGCAATTATTCTTTTATGTGGATGAATTAAAAACGTCAAAAAATAACGAAAACAGACTGGATCAATTAACATCGCCAACGTTTTACGCCTCTAACGTTAGTATGTTTAATCAGAGATTGGGTAGTGGAGCGCATGCCATGATGGTTTCTACCGCAGGTTCTTACGGAAACCATTCTCATGCCAATGGTATTTCTATTGAGCTATTTGCAAATACTTATGTTTTGGGTCTAGATATGGGGAAAGGTTCTAGTTATTGGCATAGTGACCATAGAGAATATTACTCTAGGTTCCCAGCGCATAATACAGTTTTGGTAGATGGCATATCAGATTACAACGCGATGCGAGGTTATCATCCTTTTAAATTAGATAACAATTTTCCGAGAGTAAGTGAAAAACCTTCGTTTGATAAGTTGACCTTCTCTAAAGTGTCTTTTTTTGAGCCTAAAACTCAGGCAGACCAACAACGCTTTACAGCAATTATAAAATCGAATGCTTCAAATGGCTATTTTATAGATGTATTCCGATCAAAAAAACAATCAGGTGGCGACCAACGTCACGATTATTTTTATCATAATCTGGGGCAGTCACTTCAAATTTTAGATAAAAAATCTAATGCACTTACTTTAAAAAAATCCAAAGATTTTGGGAGTATATATGGCGATATCAAAGGCTATGATTATTTAAGTAGTAAAAAGAAAGTGAAAACAGCTGAAAATGTGCAAGCACTTTTTAAGCTCAAGACTACGGATAATCCTGATAACTTAATGAAAGTTTGGATCAAAGGAAGTGAAAAGCAAAGTATTTACACCGCTTTAGCTCCCAAATCTAATGTGCTAAAAAAAGATTCAGGCACAGCACCTTCGGAGGTATTTGGAGATTCAATTCAAACATTAATTGTAAAGCGAGAGGCATCCGCATGGGAGAATCCGTTTGCTATGGTTTTTAATCCTTATTTCGAAGGAAAAGATAATCCAATTGCTGAGGTAAACTATTCGTCAATTAAAGAAAACCCGAGCACGCAAGTCATTAATGTGACATTAAATGATGACACCACGGATACCATCATTTTAAACACGGCGGAAGAAGAGGTAGTTGAAAAAGATGGGTTGTACCAAAAGGGATTGTTATCGGTTGTAAAAACAGCTAAAAATAGTGATGATTTAGCGTACTTCTTTCTTGGAGGGATGTACAAATACGAACAGCACGGTTGGGAAATTGTAGCTTCCGGAATTCCTGTTAATGTTTCTGTAGAACGTAATGGAGATACTTTTGTGTTAGAATCAGACGGACCGATTTTAATAAGGGCACCTTTTCTGAAAGGAAAAAAATCGGCCAAATTACAAGTTTATGAGAATGATATTTTAATTAGTTCCAGAAAAGGGCAAGTGTCAAGAGCTAACCCTGAACAATTGGTATTCAGATTAGAAAAGGCATATCGTGAAGTAGTTATAGCATACTAAACAGAATAAAATGAAGGTCTTAATAAACATTGTATTCATTTTTAGCTTTTTAGGATTTTTGTCTGAGGTTCATGGTCAGGACAAATACGAAGCTAGAGAAATACTACCAGATAGTTCGGTGTATAAAATAATTGAGGGAGATACCTTAAAACTAACGCTGTTCTATCCTGAAAACGTACATCAAAAGAAAAAATTTCCAGCTATCGTTTTTTATTTTGGTGGCGGATGGAGCGGAGGTACAACCACGCAATTTGAAGACCAAGCAAAGTATTTTGCAGCAAGAGGAATGGTCGCAGTATTGGTGGATTATCGCGTAAAATCAAGACACGAAACAACTCCGTTTGATGCCGTTCGTGATGCGAAGTCTGCAATACGGTATTTGAGAAGTAATGCTAAGAAACTGCATATAAATCCTAAAAAAATAGTGGCTTCTGGCGGATCAGCAGGAGGGCATTTGGCTGCTGCAACAGCGATCATAAAAGGTTTAGAAGAACCTAGTGAAGATGTATCAATTAGTTCTAAAGCAAATGCGTTAGTCTTATACAATCCTGTAATTGATAATAGCAAGACTGGATATGGATATGATAAGGTAGGTGATCGCTATTTAGAAATATCACCCCTCCATAATATAGAAAAAGGAGCGCCACCTACCTTGTTTTTATTAGGGAGTAAAGATCCTCTAATTCCGGTTGCTACTGCTTATGAGTATCAGTCTAAAATGCAGGCTATTGGGAGCCGCTGTGATGTTGTTATTTATGAAGGACAGAAGCATGGGTTTTTTAATCAATGGAAAGAAAACGGACCTGAATATTTTAGAAAAACAACAGTTGAAGTAGATGCTTTTTTACAATCTATAAAATATTTAAAAGGAAAAGCAACACTGTAGTTGCGAACGAGAAGATTTGATCATGAAGAAAATTGTACTATTATTCACAGCAGTATTACTCCTTATTTCTTGTGCTATACAAGCAAATACGATAGAATTATTTGTTTCTGTAAACGGAGTAAAGAATAGTAAAGGGTCAAAAAGCAAACCTTTTTTAACCATAGAAGAGGCTATTAAAAGAGCAACAGCATTAAAAGAAAAAGATACCAGCTTAAGTATCGTTATAAACATCCTTCCTGGAGCATACTATCTTACCAAATCAATTCAAATTCCATCGATATTAAATGGCTTACAGATAAAAGGTACAGATGCTTCAGAAGTTCATATAAAAGGATCTATTCCTTTAAAAGCCAATTGGAAAAAGTATAATAGCACGATGTATGTCACCGAAGTACCAAAAGATTTAAATTTTGATCAGTTGATAGTGAATGGCAAAGCGCAAATTTTGGCGCGTTATCCCAATTACGATGAGAATGGGCATTACTGGCAGGGGTACGCAGCCGATGCTATTTCTAAAGAACGCATTGTCACGTGGAAACATCCAAAAGGCGCTTATTTTCATGCCTTGCATAGTGGTCGTTGGGGCGGTTTTCATTTTAAAATTAATGGAGTAAATGAAGATGGAACTGCTATTTTAGAAGGAGGTCAACAAAACAACAGAGGTTCTAAACCCCATGAAGAGTTTCGTATGGTAGAGAATGTTTTTGAAGAGTTAGATAGTGCAGGAGAATGGTTTTTAGATAAAACTACTGATAAATTATATTACTGGCCATCAGAAGGGTTAAATCCAGAGACGACTACGTTTGAAGTTTCAGTACTTAAAGATTTGATACAAGTTGTAGGTACTTTAGAAAACCCGGTTAAGAATGTAAGTATAAGCAATATTACATTTGAAAATACCCAACGTACGTTCATGGAAGCATATGAACCTTTACTGCGTAGCGATTGGAATATATACAGAGGGAGTGCTATTTTCTTTGAAGGCACGGAGAACTGTAACGTAACCAATAGTGAGTTTACCAATTTAGGCGGTAATGTTATTATGGCGAGTAAGTACAATATAGCATTAACAATTAAAGGAAACCATATTCATGAATGCGGCGGGAGCGCTATTTCATTTGTAGGAGACCCTTCGGCAGTACGTTCGCCTTCTTTTAACTATACCGAGTTTGTTCCGTTAACGGAAATGGATACTATTCCTGGACCTAAGAATGAGTTGTACCCTCGTAATTGTTTGGTAGAAGATAATTTAATACACCGCATTGGTCGCATAGAGAAACAAACAGCCGGAGTCCAAATTTCTATGGCGATGGATATTACGGTCCGTCATAATAGTATTTATGATGTGCCAAGAGCAGGTATAAATATAGGCGATGGTACTTGGGGCGGTCATATTTTAGAATTTAATGATGTGTTTAATACCGTATTAGAAACTAGTGATCATGGCTCATTTAATTCGTGGGGTCGTGATCGTTTTTGGCACCCAAATCGTGCCGTAATGGATAGTTTAACTACAGCCAACCCAAACATGCCTATGTGGGATGCTATAAAGACTACGATCATCAGAAACAACCGTTTTCGTTGTGATCATGGTTGGGATATTGATTTGGATGATGGATCTTCTAATTATCATATTTATAATAATTTATTATTAAATAACGGACTTAAGCTGCGTGAAGGATTCAATCGGATCGCTGAAAATAATATTATGGTGAATAATTCCTTGCATCCGCATGTGTGGTTCGTAGAAAGCGGAGATGTTTTTAAGCACAATATAGTGAGTGATGCTTATCAAGATGTTAGGCTTCTAGGGTGGGGAAAAGAACTGGATTATAACTTTTTTTCAACGGAAGAGGCCATGTTAAAATCTCAAATTTATAATAGGGATAATCATAGTGCGTTTGGAGATCCATTATTTAAAAACCCTACAACTTTAGACTTTACGGTAGCTGAAAATTCACCGGCCTTAGCTGTTGGATTTAAAAATTTTCCGATGGATGAGTTTGGGGTTCAAAAACCATCGCTGAAGAAGCTTGCAAAAACTCCAGAAATCCCTCAATTGAAAAAACCGTCAGCTAATGAGAACAATGCTGCTCCAATAATATCATGGTTACGTAATGATGTAAAGAGTGTAAGCTCTGCACAAGAGCAGTCGGCCTATGGCCTAAATACAGCAGAAGGTGTAATTGTTTTAAAGGTATGGAGTCAGAGTCCCGCAGTACAAAATAACGGACTTAAAGTGGGAGATGTAATCTTAAGCGCATCAGGTAAAAAAACTGGAACCGTTAAAGACTTTTTTGTCATTAGTGCAGCGAATGCAGAAGGGGAATTAAAGCTTCTAATCATGAGAAATCAATCAGAACAAGAATTAATAATTAAAACCAAATAACGCAACACACTATAAAAATTAAAGAAATGAAAATAATTAAAAAATCATTAGTACTAGGGTTAATTGCTATACTGCAGGCTACCTCAGGTTTTACTCAAGAAAAGTCAGACGTAAAAAAATTGGATGATGACCAACGCATGGAATGGTGGCGTGATTCTAAATTCGGGATGTTTATTCATTGGGGGGCATACTCCATAATTGGAGGTGAACGTGGTACCCAAATAGCTGGTGGTGGTGCAGAATGGGCCATGGATAAATTAGATTATACCATTGAAGACTATGAGAAATTTCCTGAAATGTTTAACCCAACAATGTTTGATGCAGATGCATGGGTAACTATGGCTAAAAATGCAGGAATGAAGTACATTGTTATTACGGCGAAGCACCATGAGGGTTTTGCATTATGGGATTCTAAAGTATCAGATTATGATGTAATAGATAAAGCTCCGTTTAAGAGAGATGTGATTAAAGAATTATCAGAAGCCTGTAAAAAGCAAGGGATTAAATTTTGTTTTTATTATTCTATTGTAGATTGGCATCACCCACAAGCACAAGGAAATTTATATCCAAATTATAACATTTCTCAGCATGATGATCCTACCGTTGTGAATTCTAAGTTTCCTAAATACTACAAGAATTACATGAAACCTCAAGTGAAAGAATTATTGACAAACTATGGGGATGTTGGTGTCGTTTGGTTTGATGGGGATTGGATTTCTGACTACACTACAGAAATGGGAAAAGATCTTTACAGCTACATTCGGGATATTCAACCAAATACGATTGTAAATAATAGAGTAGATAAAGGTAGAACAGGAATGGACGGTATGAATAATAATCCTGGACAGTTTGCAGGAGATTTTGGCACCCCAGAACAGGAAATTCCAGATACAGGAATCGATTCTGATTGGGAAGCGTGTATGACAATGAATGGCTCATGGGGTTATAAACCATCTGATACTGATTGGAAAAGTAGTGAAGATTTAATCCAAAAATTAGTAGATATTGTTTCTAAAGGAGGTAACTTTTTATTAAATATAGGACCAGATGGTTTTGGTAGGTTTCCTTCAGAAAGTATTAGACGTTTAAATGCGATGGGAGAATGGACGCAGAAGAACGGCGAAGCTATTTATGGTGCTTCGGCAAGTCCTTATGCAAAGCCAAAATGGGGGCGATATACTAAAAAAGATGGTGTACTCTATGCTCATGTTTTCGATTGGCCAGAAACAGGTACGTTAAAATTACATAAAGACATTAAAGTTAAAAAAGCAACAGTATTAACAGATTCCAAAACAGCATTGAAGTCGTTAGCCACTTCTAGGGAGGTAGTCTTAGAGGTACCTATGTTGGCTCCAGATGCTACGGTTTCTGTGATTAAAATTGAATTGGCGAACTAGTTTAAAAACGGAGTTGCTAAAGAAGAAATGAACAGACCAAACACCATTCAGGTGCTTGGTTTGTTTAACACGTAAAAGTTTAAATAGATATAAAGTATGAATGTTTCCAAGAGAATAATTAGTGTAGCCATTGCTTTTATTTTAAATGTGGGTGTTGGGTTTTCTCAAGTAAGTGACTACGCTAAACCAGAATGGGGAGGATATACAGAAGGAGAAGACGGATTTTTGTTGGCACATGTTTTTAATTGGCCTGCAGATGGTAAGTTGATTATAGACAGGGCTATTAAACCAAGAGAAGCACGGTTGCTTTCTGAACCAGATAAAAAGATTAAAATAAAATTAATAGAAGATAAATTAACCATGTTATTACCGGAGAAGGCTCCGGATACTCAGGTTTCGGTGGTTAGAATTCAATTAGTGCCTAATGAGGATTGGGCTAATTTAGGCCGATATGAAAAAGAAAATTCAGAGTTGAAAGCACCTGCTAGAAAAGAGAATAGAGTGGTTTTCATGGGGAATTCTATTACCGAAAAGTGGGTAAAATTTAATCCAGATTTTTTTGATACGAATAATTTTGTGGGCAGAGGAATTAGCGGACAGACCTCACCGCAAATGCTTTTAAGGTTTAAGCAAGATGTTATAAATCTAAGCCCTAAGGCAGTAGTGATACATGCAGGAACAAATGATATAGCACAAAATAGAGGGCCCATTACCCTGGAGCAAATAGCTGAAAATATCTTTTCAATGGCAGAATTAGCTAAAATTCACAACATTAAAGTGGTATTAGCATCGGTATTGCCTGCAAGTAGTTATTCTTGGAGTCCTTCCATAGAGCCCGCAGAAAAAATAATAGTACTAAACAATTTAATTAAAGCCTATGCTAAGAAACATAAACTAGTGTATTTAGATTATTACACGCCTATGGTAAATGCAGAAAAAGGCTTAAAAGAAGATTTAGGTAGGGATACTGTTCACCCTAATATTGCAGGTTATGAACTAATGGAACCTTTAGTAAAAGAGGCTATAGAAAAGGCTTTAAAAAAGAAATAAGCATAAAAAACGATAGCTTATAATGTTTGCATTATAATTTATAGCAGATAAATAGTAAAAAGGATAACATTGGTACAACAAGTTTTGTTGCTGTCAATGTTATTTTTTTTGGAAGATAATAAACCACCTAAAAAGTGGATTGGTTAACAAAGGGTAAAAGAATAATTGTAATTCACAAATAGAAGAAATCATGAAAATTAAATCCAACCAAGTACTCGTATTTTTTTTGTTAATCACTTTAGTTATTTCTTGTTCAAGCGCTAAAAAAACATCTTCGTCTAATGAAGGATTTGTCGATTTATTTAATGGTGAAAATTGGGAAGGTTGGTACTTAAAGCTGAAAAATGGTGACGATGAAATGGCTAAAAATGTCTATGCCATAGATAATGGAATGGTACATGTTTTTAAAAATATGCCTGATAGTTTAGACTTAGGTACTGGCGAAAATGGGACGCATGGTCTTTTTTATACTAACAAAAAATACAGTAAATATATACTTCGCTTTGAATACAAATGGGGAACTAAAATCACGAATAACTTTGATAGGTGGCAATATGATGCGGGTATTTATTACCATGTAACCGATGATAAAATTTGGCCTACAGGTATAGAGTATCAAATACGATACAATCATGTTTCTAGTGCCAACCATACTGGAGATTTTATTACAGGCGGAACTTCTCTTAACTGGTTTGCTGCAAAAGATAGTTCAACATTTTTATTACCAAAAGATGGAGGGTTACCCACAGGGCAACGTAAAAATAAAATGTTACAAGCAAACCCGAATGTTGCCTTTAATGCTTTGAATAATCAATGGAATCAGTGCGAAATAATTGTAATGGGAGATACGTATACCATTCATAAATTAAACGGTGTTATCGTAAATATGGGAACAGACCTTTCTGTGAGCGAGGGTATTATAGGTTTTCAATCAGAAACAGCAGAGATCTATTATAAGAATATTAAGATCAAAGAATTTGATGAAATTATTCCAATGGAAAATTTTTTAGATTAAGAGAGGTTTATTTGATGCTTTAGAGAGAAGCTTCGATAAAGCCTCAGTAGTTATTGACATCAAACAAACATCAAATAAAAACGCTATTAAACCTTTTGAAAATGAAAAAAGCAAGCCTATTATTTTTTGCCTTATTAGTTTCTTTTAGCAGTTTTTCAGCAGCTAATGAAATACCTAAAACATACAAGGCAGATGTAATTATTTATGGAGGAACATCAGCGGCGATTGCTTCTGCAATACAATTAAAACGAATGGGGAAGTCGGTCTTAGTCGTATGCCCTGAAAAACATATAGGCGGACTCTCTTCTAGTGGCTTAGGGTTTACAGATCTTGGAAATAAAAGAGTCATCGGTGGTATTTCAAAAGAGTTTTATGAAGAGGTTTATGCGTATTATCAAAATGATAAAGCGTGGAACTGGCAGCCTAAAACGGATTACGGAAACATAGCTCAAGGAACCACGGCTATAGATGATGACTTAAAAACCATGTGGACGTTTGAACCACATGTGGCCGAAAACATTTTTGAAAATTTTGTAAAAGAAAATCACATTGAAATTTTGCGTGACAAATGGCTGGACCGTGAAAGTGGCGTTAAAATGGAAAAAGGTAAAATTATTTCCATAACGATGTTAGATGGGACTACGTATAAAGCTAAAATATTTATTGATGCTACCTATGAAGGAGATCTCATGGCAGCTGCAGGGGTAAAATATCATGTAGGCAGAGAAGCAAACAGTGTCTATAAGGAACAGTGGAATGGCGTGCAAAAAGAAGAATTTCATCACAGTCATAATTTTGGCGATCGTAAAATAAGTCCTTATGTGATACCTGGCGATCCAACAAGTGGCGTACTGCCGAGAATTTCAACGGAAGACCCAGGAGAGCAAGGTTCTGGAGATCATAGAGTACAAGCCTACAATTATAGGTTGTGTACTACCAATGCAGAAGGTAATGTTGTTCCTTTTGAAAAGCCAGAGAATTATGACCCTGCTCAGTATGAATTATTGAGAAGAGTTTTTGAGTCGGGTAGATATTCTATGTTTGGCGGAGGTAAAATACCAAATATGAAGCGAGATGTAAATAATGTAGGTCCGTTTAGTTCAGATAATATAGGAATGAACTATGAATACCCTGAAGCATCTTACGAGAAAAGAAAAGAAATTTTAGAGGAGCATATAGCGTACCACAAAGGCTTACTTTATTTCTGGGGTCATGATGAAAGCGTTCCTGAAAGATTTAGAATAAGTATAAAAAAATGGGGATTAGCAAAAGATGAATTTGCAGATAATGGACATTGGCCGTATCAAATTTATGTGCGGGAAGCAAGACGTATGATTGGAGAATTTGTAATGACAGAAAACGAAATTTTAGGAAAAAATAAAGTAACACAATCTATAGGAATGGGGTCTTACACGATGGATTCACATAATGCACAACGTTACATTACTAAAGAGGGTTATGTTCAAAATGAAGGTGATTTGGGGATTGATGCAGAAGAGCCCTACCAAATACATTTAGGAACAATACTTCCTAAAGAAGACGAGTGTAAAAATTTATTGGTTCCTGCGGCAGTTTCAAGTTCGCATATTGCTTTTGGTTCTATCAGAATGGAACCTGTTTTTATGATCTTAGGGCAGAGTGCAGGTACCTTAGCCGGTTTGGCTTTAGAAGATAAAAAGAGCCTTCATGATATTTCTTATGACACCTTACGTAAGGCATTACAGAAAGATGGTCAAGTCTTAGAATTTTCAACGCCTAAAGATTAAAGGTTCTTATGAGTTTAAAAATAACAATGATACTATTCTTATGGGGTACTTTTAGTTCAACAGTTCAAAGTCAAGTTATAAATGCAGGGGTTAGTGGTAACACTAGTTCCAATCTTTTAAATAGATTAGAACACGATGTACTTGAGCAACAACCAGATGTGGTTATCATTATGGTGGGTACTAATGATATGTTGAATTCTAAAAAAATGATATCCTATTCCACCTATGAAGAGAATTTAAGTACGCTGATAAAAGCGATAAAAAACAGAAGTTCAAAAGTACTTTTAGTAGCACCACCTGCAGTAGATAGTACCTATCTATTTGAAAGGCATGATAGAAAATTTTTTAGGGAACTACCGAATGTAAAATTAGATACCGTTCGCGCTGTGATGATGAGATTAGCAAATGAATTTAGTATTGATTTTGTAGACATATATCAAGAATTTGTGAACCTACATTTGCCACAACACAATGAAGATTTGGTGATCCGTAATGAAAAGAATAGTGCTCGAAAAGATGGTGTTCATTTAACGGCATTAGGATATAAAATGTTAGCACAATCAATTTTTACCGCTTTAGAAAGCAATGATTTGCTTCAGAAAAATCAGAAGATAATTTGCTTTGGAGATTCATTGACCTTTGGAGCAGGATTAAAAAAGGGAGGTGCCGTGATTGGAGAAAGTTATCCTGCAGTACTTCAAAAACTAATACTTGAACATTTCGAATTAAAAAAATAGCATTAACGATGATTAAAAATACACTAGCATTAGTAGTCTTTATTTTTTGCGCGAGCTGGTCTCAAGCACAGATTCCGCTTCCTAAAAGTCAAGAATCAGGATATCCTCGTCTGTATGTCACACAAGATGAAAAAAAGGATTTGCAAAAGACCCTAAAGAAAGAAGCCTGGGCCAATGAGGTGTTAGCAGGAATTCATAAACGAATAGATACCCATGTAGAACGCCATGTTGATGATCCAGAATGGATGGTTTCCCGTTTGCAAATGTATTGGAAAACAAAAGCAACCAATGTTTACGTTAATGGGGTAGATTATTCTCATGCAGATGGGGAAGCTCCTGTGCCTACAGTACGGTTTACGGGATCTCGAAATTCTGCTACCGCTTATGGTAAACCCGCTCTTGAAGATATTTTGCCTTATATGGATGATCCGCGTGGGTTATACCTACCAAACCGAACTAAAGAAGGTAATCCTTTTGAGTGGGCAGAGCAATCGGAGACTGGTGGTATAATTATTTCAATTAATAGAGAGATAATGGGCTTAGGTAAAGAAGCTGCTTTTCTGTATTGGTTAGAGAATGATGATGCGTTTGCTAAGTTTTCTTTTGATTTGTTTGATACCTATATGATGGGTATGTCTTACAGAAGCGAACCCATTGATATCTTAAATGGCCACATTCAAACCCTTGTGGGACTCACAAATTTTCAAGTAATACACGAAGGTACTTTGAGTGATATAGCTGAACTCTATGATTTTTTACACCCTTATATCGAAGCAAATTACCCTGAAAAGGTTGGTATGTATGATAAGACCATTAAAAAGTGGACAGATTTGGTAATTAAAAATGGCGTACCTCAAAATAATTGGAACCTTCATCAAGCAAATATCATTTTAAAAGCAGCGATGGTGCTGCAAGATAATAGCAATTATGAAGACAAAAAAGGACGCGAATACTACATCAATTATATATTGAATGTTACTTCTGCAAGACAATGGTCTTTAATCAAATTTATGGACTACGGTTATGATGAAAGTAATGGTGTTTGGAATGAATGTCCCGGATACTCTATAGGGGTAACAAAAAGTCTTACCAATTTTATTAGAGATTTTGACAATACTTTTGATCATAACATACTACCATGTACTCCTGTAATGGAAAAAGCTGTAAAAATGTTGCCACAATATATATTCCCAAATGGTGAAATTGTTGCTTTTGGAGATAGCTATTATGGTCCACTAGATACAGAAGCTATGAGTGATATGATTCGTATTGCTCAAAAAAATAAGGACACGAAACTAGAGGAAGAATTTACAGGCTTGTATCGCTTGTTTAATGATGAATCAAAAAATTCAGACAAATTAAGAAAGCCTAAGGCCGAAATCGCTTCGTTTTTTGCGAGTAAACCTCTGGTATTGAATCCAAAGTATGGTAAAGGAAGTATGGACGATTACATAACTCAAACTTTTTATGCTCCTAATGTCAGTTGGCATGTACAACGTATGGGAACAGGTAAAGATGGGATGATGGTATCGTTAAACGGATCATTAGGAAACCATATGCATGCCAATGGCATTAATATGGAATTGTACGGAAAAGGATTTGTGCAAGGAGCAGATCCAGGCAAGGGTGCAAATTATCTTCAACCTATTTATTTAGAATATTACTCACAGTTTCCTGCTCATAATACCGTGATGGTAGATGGTACCTCTTCATATACCGAAATGTTGAGTAACCATGCCTTTGATTTAGTGGGGCAGTATCCAAAATCAGAAGAAAAAGAAGGGTTTTATAAAGCTATTACGTATTCTGATGTATTCTTTTTAGAGCCAGAAAGCCGTAGTGATCAAAGCAGATTGGTGAGTATTATCAAAACCGGAGAAAGTACAGGGTATTATGTAGATATTTTTCGTTCTAAAAAACAACGTGGTGGCGATAAGTTTCATGATTATTTCTATCATAATCTAGGACAAAGTATGCAAGTGAGTGATGCCAATGGGAACCCATTGGAATTATTGCCAAGTGAAGAAATGGGTTTTGCTGGAGGTCATTTGTATGCCTTTGATTATATGTGGGATAAAAAATCTGTTCGCACGAATAAGGATTATCAGGCAGAATGGAAAATAGACATGCCTGAGGGTGAAGACGATGTTTTTATGAACCTTTGGATGAAAGGTACCGAAGGGCGTGAAGTATTTACTATCAAATCGCCTCCTAATAAAGCATTTAAATACAATAAAAAAATACCGTATGATGTTAGTGAGGCACCTTATTTGACCCTTGCAGCTAGGCAACATGGCGAGGCATGGAACAAGCCTTTTGTATCGGTTTATGAACCATTCACATCTAGTGAAGGAAAAAGTGTTGCTACTATTTCAGGTTTTGAAGATGAACATGGGAGCACAGATTTTGTAGGCCTTCATGTAGTGCATAAATCGGGAAGAGAAGATTTTGTTTTTTCGTCAACAGAAAATAAAATAGCAAAATATAAAGAGACAGTTACTGATGCAACCTACGCTTTGGTTGGTCAAGAAAAAAATAAGGATATCATCTTATTTTTAGGAAACGGAACAGAACTTACCGCTAAGGGTTTTGAGATAGCAACAAATAAAAAGGGGAATGTAGTACTTGAAATTAAAGCAGGAAAATTGTTTTTAAACAATGAAGTTCCAGTAACCATAATACATGATAAAAAGGAAAAGCAATTTGCTGTTGGAGCATATCGGTCTGTGCAATTAGATTAATACTTTAAGTATTGGATTTTCAAAATGAAATGGATTAAATAAATGAAAAGGGTGTTGTATGAGAACAAATAATATAGATATGAAAAGAAAGAGTGCTATGGTTATTTGCCTGAGTTTCTTATGTTCTTTTACGTTGGTATTTAGTGCTACAACTCAAAAAGAAGCGCCCTTAGATATACGAGAGTTTCTAAAACATGCGGACGGTGAAACAATTTACCCGTCAGCAAGGCAGCTAGAAATGCTAAAAAAAGTGATACCAACTAAAGCATACCAACCAGCACCTGCGGTTTCTGATCGGGTGTATTGGAATGCCATTGCCGCAACACCATCAGGAAAGGCATATTTGCAGGAAGCATTGACCATGTTATCTAAAGCTCCGGAAGTACCTATTTCCGATGAGATTTATAGACGTGCGAACAAGGAAGGGAATCGAGGGATATACAAACCCAGATATTACCGGACTATGGAGCGCTTAGAGCATTTTATATTGGCAGAATGTTTAGAAAATAAAGGGCAGTTTGTTCCACAAATACATACGTATTTACAGGCTATTCTAGATATGAGGTCATGGTTACATCCTAACCATGATGATGCTGAAAATGGTGTTCTTGAGGGTAGACGTGTGTCAATAGATTTAGGTGCACGAAAATTTGGAGGGGTATTGGCATTGGCATCATCACTCTTAGAAGATGAGCTTTCTGAGGCTATGCGTGAAGCTATAAAAGAACAACTGCAATGGCGCATTACGGATACTTATTTACAAAGTAGTAAAGTGCCCGATGAAAACAATCATTGGCTTAATGGTACGAGTAATTGGAATTCAGTCTGCACAAGTGGATCCGTTTTAGTTACGATTTCAAATTCTGACAGTTCAGAAGAACGTGTGGCAGCTATTGGGTCAGCAATAAATAGTATGAAGTATTATTTGAGTGGCTTTGGTGCCGATGGGTATTGCTCAGAAGGCTTAGGGTATTGGGGTTATGGTTTCAACCATTATTTGTACTTGGCACAAATGCTGTCTGATTATACGGATGGAAAAATAAATTTATTTACGTTTGATAATCCAGAGAAATTAAAAAGAGTAGGAAATTTTCCAGAGCATTTTGAAATACAGCAGGGTACTTGCGCTCCTTTTTCTGATGGCGTTTCACATATAAAAAGTTCTGGAAGTAATTTTGCTGAGGTCTTGTCTTCTAAATATTATGGGGCAAAGAAGCCGTCAGAAATTAGAATGGAAGAAGCTGTAGAGCAAATTATGGCGTGGAATAATCCAATACTTTTTAGTGCAGCAGAAAGTCCTTCAGAACAAAAACCAGTTTTAAAAGGACACACGTATTTCGATGATTTTGGAATGGTCATTTCTCGTGGAAAACAGAAAGTTCCTTTTTCAATAGCGCTTAAAGCTGGGCATAATGCCGAAAATCATAACCATAGTGATGTTGGTACCTATAGTATCGTTCATGGGGAAGATTTTATGACTGGTGATATTGGAGCACCTTCATACATAGCGGGGTCATTTTCACCAGACAATAAAGCTCGAAGTTCTTGGGGGCATCCTGTACCTAAAATAAATAATACGCTACAAGCGAATGGTAGGGCGTTTGAAGGAAAAATTATTGAAACGGTCTTTGAAGAAAAGCTTGATAAAGTGATAATGGATCTCAAATCAGCCTATGCTATACCACTATTAAAATCTTTGACGAGAACGATACGAAACGATAAAGAAGGAACAGGAACAATAACGATAGAGGATGATGTTGTAAGTACTGCGCCTATCGCTTTTGGAACGGCAATTATGACGTATTCACAGTATGAATTCATAGGTGATCATACTGTGTTATTGACTTCTGAACATCAGAAATTAAAAGTTGAAATTAAGAGCAAACAGGGGGCGTTAAAAATTACAGATGAGAAAGTGCCTGTTATACATTTAAGAGAGGGCGGAACAGCGTATAGAATTGGAATCGATTTTGTAAAACCCATAAAAAAAGGGAAAATCACAATTACTTATACGCCCTTGTAGTAGCTACTATTTTACCATTTGTAAAATTTCATTGCTTAAAAATTGACATAATCTTCTAAATATGCTCTTATTTTATGAGTATGGCAAAAAAAGTATCAATGTCAGTTTTAAAATTGGTGGATTTGAAGAAGTTTTGAATGTAAGTTTAAACCTTGGAATACATCAGTTGTGATTATTTCATGCAGGATAGGATTACTCTTTTGTGAGCTACAGATTTGATGTGAAAATTGGCTGTTCCTAAAGTAATTCTCTAATACCAACTAACATTCAAATAATTTTCTGATGAATAAAATGATGTTCCTGTATAAATTAGGATTGATGGTACTACTAGTTACAAGTTTCTCTTGTAAGGAAGAGAAAAAGACAACTATAGAGAAGAAACCTAATTTTTTATTTGTTCTTGTTGATGATCAATCCCCTTTTGATTTACAGGTGTATGACGGTGCTTCCATTCTGGAAACTCCAACCATAAACCAATTAGCAAATGAAGGGACTGTATTTGACGGAGCCTATAATATGGGCTCCATGAACGGAGCAGTTTGTACTCCTTCACGGCATATGATTATGACGGGCCGTACTGTATGGCATTTACCACCAAGTGCAGAATTTCAAGAAAATACAGCTCCTAATCCTTTAGATGAACAAACCATAGGCGCTATTTTTAATAGGGCTGGATATAAAACTATGAGAACCTGTAAGGTTGGTAACTCCTATCCCGGCGCAAATAAGCAATTTACCGTTGTTCATGATGCTACCAAAAGAGGTGGAACAGAGGAATCTGGTAGCGCTTGGCATTCTAAACAAGTACTTGATTATTTAGCAACTAGAGAAGAAGAGAAAGAAACGAATCCCTTTTTTATCTATTTCGGTTTCTCTCACCCACATGATACTAGAAATGGCACTCCAGAGCTTTTATCAAAATACGGTGCTACAAATCATACAGATAAAACCACATTACCACCAGCAAATGTAAAGCAGCCAGTTTTACAAGACAACTATCTTGCGGAACATCCTTTTTTTCATGGACACCCGGAATTGCGTGATGAAGAACGCGTAAGTGGCGTATGGAAAAATAGAGATGAACAGACGGTTAGAAATGAATTAGGCCGTGAGTATGCTTGTGATGAAAATATAGACAATCAATTACAAAAAGTACTTGCTAAGCTTAAAGAAACGGGCGAATTGGAGCATACCTATGTGATATATACGTCAGATCATGGAATGTCAATTGGGCGCCATGGATTAATGGGAAAGCAGAACTTATATGAGCATACCTGGCGCGTACCATTTATGATTAAAGGGCCTGGAATTACTGCAAATAAAAGAGTGCAGGGAAATATTTATTTGCTAGATGTATTGCCTACGTTATGTGATTTGGCAGGCATAGAAATTCCAGAAACAGTAGAAGGGAAAAGTTTTGTGCCTGTTCTAAAAGGGGAAAAGGAAACAGTACGTGATGTGATGTATGGCGTATATGCAGGAGGAACAAAACCGGGGATGCGAAGTGTAAAAAAAGGAGATTGGAAATTAATAAAGTATGATGTAATGGACGGTGCTGTGCGAGAAACACAACTGTTTAATTTAAAAGCAAATCCAAATGAATTCCTTCCAGAGCACCAAAAAACAGGAGCAATGGAAACAGATTTAGCGGAGAATCCTGAATATGCGGATAAATTGGCGGAGATGGAACAATTGCTACTGGAACAAATGATTGAGAATGAAGATCCATATCGTTTATGGAATCAAACAGAAACGCCAAGTAGTCCAAGCGATAAATAATTGATAACACAGAGAATGTAATGGAAATAAAGGCTTTTAAATTGAAAGGGGTAGTAGCACTATTTTTAATGTGCTTCAGTGTTCCAGAAAATGGATACACTCAAAACGAACAACCAAATATTGTCGTTTTTTTATGTGATGATTTAGGGTATGGCGATTTATCATCTTACGGTCATCCATTTATTGAAACTCCAAATATTGATCAATTGGCATTAGAAGGCATTAAGCTGACTAATTTTTATGCCGCAGCGCCTGTGTGTTCTCCTTCAAGAGTAGGGCTTTTAACGGGTAGAAGTCCAAATAGAGCAGGGATCTATGATTTTATTATTGGGGGGAATAAAAAAAGAGATGATAATAGAGATATGGTGCACCTGCAAGCAGATGAAGAAACTATTCCAGCCCGACTAAAATCTGTAGGCTATGCCACTTGCTTAGTAGGGAAATGGCATTGTAGCTCTCTTTTCAATTCGGAGGAACAGCCAAAACCTAGTCACTTTGGTTTTGATCATTGGTTTGCTACACACAACAATGCCGCTCCTAGTCATAAGAACCCTAAGAATTTTGTTCGTAATGGAGAAAAAGTAGGAGAGGTAGAAGGTTTCAGTAGCCAGATTGTGGTAGATGAAGCTTTACAATGGCTCGATAAAAAAGAAGATAAGAAACCTTTTTTCTTGCAAGTTACCTTCCATGAACCTCATGTTCCTGTAGAGTCTCCACAAGAATTAGTAAACAAATACCTTCCAGTAGCTAAAAATGAAAATGAAGCTCAGTTTTTTGCTAATGTTGAGAATGTAGATTTGGCCGTTGGCCGAATGATGGACTATTTAGAGAAAAATCATTCAGAAAATACCATTGTAATTTTTACTTCAGATAATGGTCCGGAAACACTTATGCGTTATGAAAAGGCCTATAGGTCTTATGGTTCTCCAGGAGCATTGAAGGGGATGAAACTTTGGACCAATGAAGCAGGATTTAAAGTGCCTTGTGTTATAAAATGGTTGGGCAAACCAACGTTTACAGGAACATCTGATGCAGTGATTTCAGCGCTTGATTTTATGCCTACATTCTGTGAATTATCGGGTGCAGCGCTACCAGAAAATGCATTAGACGGTCAGTCCATGCAATCATTTCTACAAAATGGTAGGATGGAAAGAGATAAACCCTTGTTATGGAGTTTTTACAATGCTGAAAATGATCACATCATAGCCATGAGAGATGGGGATTGGAAAATAATGGCACAGCTAAAAAATAAGGGAAACTATCTGCCTAAAATATTTAATGTCTACGATGGTAATGAAGCTTTTATAAAAGAAAGTAAGCTAACCGATTTTATCCTGTACAATTTAAAAGACGATGCTGGTGAAACAACAGATATAACATCAGAAAGCGGAAATAAATATAAGGAGATGCGTAAAAAGCTAAAAAGAGAATATGAAGAATTACTAGCGGATAGCCATATTTGGATACGAGATTAAAACGAAGAAATTTTAGAAGTGCCTAGAGTTGCTAAAAATGAACATAGAGATGAAATTAAAAATTGCCTTATTACTTTTTTTGGGAGTAGGTTTAGGAACATGTTATTCTCAAGAAAACAAGGGTCTAAAGCTTTGGTATGATGCACCGGCATCAGATTGGAATGAGGCCTTGCCTATAGGTAATGGTCGTTTAGGGGCTATGGTTTTTGGTACTCCTGCACAGGAAAATATTCAATTAAATGAAAATACGCTTTGGGCGGGCGGGCCACATAGAAATGACAACCCAAAATCAAAAGAAGCACTTCCAGAAATTAGAACACTTTTATTTGAGGGTAAATTTTCGGAAGCACATAAACTAGCCAATGAAAAATTCATTTCAGAAATTTCAGCAGGAATGCCTTATGAAACTGTAGGTAATTTAAGGTTGAATTTTCCAGGCCATGAAAGCTACACCAATTATAGTAGGGTTTTAGATTTAGAAAATGCAGTAAACACTATAACATACACCGTGGATGGTGTCCAATTTAAACGAGAGCTATTTACTTCGTTTACAGATCAAGTTATAGTTATAAAACTATCGGCCAGTAAAAAAGGTGAAATCAGTTTTTCAGCAACTATGGACCGCCCCGAACCTGCAAAGGTGAGTGTTTCTACTGAGAATAATAATGTTTTAGTTATGACAGGGTGGAGCAGTGATAATAAAAATAAGCGCCTGCCTGCAGAAAGCCCAGCGATTAAAGGTCAAGTTGAATTTGATGCTAGAATTAAGGTTATTCCTGAAGGTGGAAAAGTGACTTCAACAAACAATCAATTAGTAGTTTCAAAAGCAAACAGCGTAACCCTATACCTTTCTATTGCTACAAATTTTGTGAACTACCAGGACCTTAGTGCAAATCCGCATAAAAAAGCAGAAGCGTATATTATTGAGGCAGAAAATAAAAAATATCAGCAGTTGGTAGACGATCATACTGCTTTTTACAAAAACTATTTTAATCGGGTACGCTTAAATTTAGGAGAATCTGAAGCGGCAAAAAATACAACGGACATCAGGATTAAAAATTTTAGTACTGGTTTTGATCCTTCCTTGGCAGCGTTATATTTTCAATTTGGCAGGTATCTATTAATTTCTTCATCACAGCAAGGAGGGCAAGCCGCAAATTTACAAGGACTTTGGTGTAAAGATTTAACACCACCTTGGAAGAGTGCGTATACGGTAAATATTAACACTCAAATGAACTATTGGCCATCGGAGGTGACGAACCTTTCTGAAATGCATGATCCTTTAATTGATCTGATAAAAGATCTTTCGGTTACGGGTCAAAAAACAGCGGCCGATATGTATGGAGCAGAGGGATGGGTAACACATCATAATACAGATCTTTGGCGTATTACAGGTCCTGTAGATGGTGCTACTTGGGGCATGTGGCCAACGGGTGGCACTTGGTTAAGTCAGCATCTTTGGGAGAAATACATGTTCAATGGCGATGTAAACTATTTAAGTTCGGTTTACCCTGCGATGAAAGGCGCGGCAGAGTTTTGTTTGAGTTTTTTAATGGAAGAACCAACAAATGGATGGTTGATTATTTCGCCAACAATTTCTCCGGAACATGGTCCCAAAGGGCGCGATAAATCAGTAAATATAGCAGCAGGTACGACCATGGATAATCAGCTGGTTTTTGATATACTAACAAAAACTGTAGCCGCTGCTAAATTATTAGATACCGATAAAGAACTCATAAAAAGAATAGAACAGACACTTCCTAAATTACCTCCAATGCAGGTTGGTCAATACAATCAATTACAAGAATGGATACAGGATGTAGATGATCCGGAAGATAAACACCGTCACGTTTCTCATTTATATGGCTTATACCCATCAAATTTAATATCTCCGTATAGAAATCCAGAATTGTTTGAAGCGGCAAGAAATACCTTAATTCAAAGAGGCGATCCTTCTACGGGTTGGTCTATGAATTGGAAAATAAATTTATGGGCCCGATTGTTAGATGGTAATCATGCCTACAAATTAATGGGAGATCAAATTAAATTAGTAGGCAGACCAGATTCGCCTAAGGGTGGCGGTACTTACCCAAATATGCTCGATGCACACCCACCTTTTCAAATTGATGGAAATTTTGGTTTTACTTCTGGTTTGACAGAAATGTTAGTGCAAAGTCATGATGGCGCTATTCATTTACTACCCGCACTTCCAGATGTTTGGAGCGAAGGTAACGTTAACGGATTACGCGCTAGAGGAGGTTTTGAAATAATCTCCTTGGAATGGAAAGAAGGTATGCTTGTAAAAGCAGTTATAAAATCGACTTTAGGAGGTAATTGCCGCATCCGTTCCTATAGTGAATTGCGAGATGTAAAAAATGTTATAGAAGAAGCAATAGGCGAAAATGAAAATATATTTTATCAAACCCCAAAAACTAAAAAACCCTTGGTTTCTAAAAAAGTGATCTCAAAGGGCTTAGAACTAAAGCCAACCTACGTGTATGATATTCCAACAACAGTTGGCCAAGAGATTGTATTGATTAAAAAATAACCCAACGGAACAAAACATATGTGGACAGAAAAGATAATTTCAGTAACTAAATTAGGTGTAGTAGGATTCTTGTTTTTACTATTTTCAAATAGCAATGCGCAAGTAACCGTACATTCTTTAAGTGAATTAATTCCCTATTTAGATGACGATAATGTACATGTAAAGCTAGCACCAGGCGTGTATTCCATAACAGTAAAAGATGTTGAGAATGGACTATATCAGCAAGAAACAAAAATTAAAAATGTTAGTAAGGTACTGTTGCTGTTTGAAGGTAATAAAAGCACCTATGATTTTACAGGAGTAACACTTAATATTGAAACTAAGGTTTTTGCAGCCTTTGGTAATGTGGAAGTTTATGAAATACAAATCTTAGGAAATAGTAATGTATTAAAAAATCTAACTTTAGTAGATGTGGGCTCTGTTCATGATAGCCCAACACGAAGAGCATGTAATATTGTAATGGATGGTGCACATAATAGAATTGAAGGCTTTAATGTAACTACAAAAGGTTCTTTTCCATATGGCTATGGGGATGCCTTTGGTAAGGGTGGTGCCACGGTTATTCCACATCAAAAGCATAGTGCATGTTTAATTCGCGGGGAATCTAATCATCTAAAAAACTCTAGTTTTATACACCGAAGTTACGGGCACTGTATTTTTATGCAGGCTGCTAGCAACCCTTTAATTGAAGGGTGTTATGTAGAAGGTGAAATGCGTTCTACAGATGATATTTTAGCAGAAAAAGGAACGGGAACTCCAGCAGATAAGGTCGGTTTTATGACGGTTTGGGGTTATAAACTTCCGGCGGGCTATATGTTGAGTACAGGAGAAGCAGGCATCCGTGCCTACAATGCAGGAGAGACTAGTATTGACGGAAAGTTTTATGTTAGAGGAACCTCAAATCCTACCGTTTTAAACTGCACCATTAAATTCATGAGAACAGGCGTTACGATAGCACATGCTACAGGTAAAAAATATGTAGAAGGCTGTACCGCTATAGCTTGCGAAAATGGTTTTTCTCTTGGTGCTGGTGATGTGGTCAATTGCAGAGCAGATTCCACCTATGGTCCGGTATACACTTCTACTTATGAAACTGATGAAAACTACAATGCAGATATTACGATTATAGCATCAAGCTTACCGTATATGAACGGCTCGGGTAGTGTTGCTTATATTGGAGGTAGCGGTCATAATATTCTACTAAGAGGCTCAGACGAAGGAGCAAAATTAGGATTGAAAATTAAAGTAGGTGGTGATAAAAATAACATTCGATTATTGCACGGCAATCTACCAGATCAAAATAATTTTAAAGCATCGAATTTTAAAATTCAAAACCTTACCCATTATCCTTTATTATTATCAGAAAAAAGCACTGAGGTTAGCGGACAATCCTTAGGTGTTGTTACAGATTTAGGGAAGAAAAATAAGGTTAATAACTAAATAAAACCAACTCAACTTAATATCGAAAAAATAAAAATATGTGTGTATCACCTATAAAAAATATAGTACTCAGTAGTATTGCTCTTCTTTGTTTAGGGAGCTTCTTCTCATGTGAACCTAATAAAGAAATACCTCAAAAACCAAACGTAATCTTACTTGTCGTAGATGATCAAGGTTATGGTGATATTGGACGCCTAGGAAATACGGTGTTAAAAACACCAAATATTGATGCACTTTATGACGAAAGTGCTCGATTTACACAATACCACGTGTCGCCAACTTGTGCACCAACCAGAGCAGCGCTAATGACAGGGCATCATTCTAATAGAGCAGGAGTTTGGCATACGGTAAATGGGCGTTCTTTATTATTAGAACGCGAAACAACCATTGCTCAAGTGTTTAAAGAGAATGGCTATGCAACCGGAATTTTTGGAAAATGGCATTTGGGAGATAACTATCCATTTCGTCCGCAAGATAAAGGGTTTGAAGAAGTTTTAGTGCACGGTGGGGGCGGAGTAGAACAAACTATGGATTATTGGGATAATGATTATTTTGATGATACCTATACGCACAACGGTAAATTAGAAAAATTCAAGGGTTTCTGTACCGATATATGGTTTGATAATGCTAAGAAATACATGGAAGAAAATAAGAAGAACAATAAACCTTTTTTCTGTTATTTATCTACCAATGCAGCACACACCCCCTATTTTGTAGCAAACAAATATTCAGACCCTTATAAAGACAATGAAAATGTACCTAATGCTGCGTTCTATGGTCTCATTGCCAATGTGGATGAAAATATAGGCAAGCTTGTAGCCTATTTAAAAGAAATTGATTTGATGGATAATACCATTTTAATATTTACGACTGATAACGGCACCTCTGCAGGCGCTAAAATTGAGCAAGGAGGCGATAGATTAGATGGATTCACAGATAAAGGATACAATGCAGGGATGCGCGGTATAAAGGCAAGTATGTATGAAGGTGGCCACCGTGTGCCACTTTTTATTCACTGGAAAGACGGAGGTATTACCACCGGTACAGATATCAATGAATTAACGGCGCATTATGACATAGCACCTACCTTAATAGATTTATGTGGTTTGAAAGTTAAAGAAGATCTGAAATTTGACGGAAAAAGTTTGAAACCTTTAATAGCTGGAGAAAATGAAGAATTTGAAGATCGTGTGGTGATTACAAATTCTCAACGGATTGAAGTTCCAGAACCTTGGAGAAGAACAGCTTTTATGAAAGGCGATTGGCGATTGATTAATGGAACGGAACTTTATGATTTAAGCACAGATCCAGAACAACGTACCAATGTAGCCAATCAATTCCCAGAAAAGGTGGAAGCGTTTAAGGTAGAATATACTACCTGGTGGGATGAGATTTCTCCTAGTTATAAAGATGAACCATACATTATAGTGGGCAACCCAAAAGATAACCCAACAACCTTACATGGTCACGACTGGCACACTACGGCGGTAGCAAGTCCATGGCACCAACGCCATATTAGACAGGGGTATATAGATAATGGTTATTGGTTGGTAAAAGTCGCGGAAGGCGGGAGTTACAATGTAAAGCTACGTCGTTGGCCTATAGAAACTAATTTACCGCTAAACGGAATTGCGCCAGTACGCCCAACATTAGCAGGAACAACGGTTAGAGAAAGTGCAAAAAGTAAAGCTTTAACCATCAAAAATGCTAGAATTAAAGTTCAAGATCAAGAACAACATACCATGGTAGATCCTAATGCAGAATATGTAGAATTCACGGTAGATTTAAAAGAGGGTGAGTCGCAACTTCAAACTTGGTTTACCTTAGACAATGAGGAAGAGCTTGGGGCGTATTATGTTACTATTGAAAAACTTTAATAAAGTCAGATACTCGTTTTCTTAATTCTATTAGTGTAGCTAATTACACCGCTCATAATGAACCATCATTTATAGGGAATGGGTGATGAATTATAAAACTAATCTAATTATTTCTTCAAATAGAGGGCTCATAATCAGCTATTAGTTATAGGCTGATTATTACCTATTAAAAGGTTTCTATTTGAAACTTTTTTCAATTAATCCTTATAAAATTAATAGAATGAATTTATTTAAATTTCTTGTTACAGGAGTTTTAATGTACACTACAACTCTTTTAACGGCTCAAACTGTTACCGTAAATACAAATCAAAAAGGAACTGAATTTGATCATTTTTGGAGTAAGAGTGTGGGAGCAGGTCGTGCAAATGAAGCATTACGTGCGGGATGGTTAGAGCAACTGGAACAAGTACAAGAAAACTGTGGATTTGAGTATGTACGGTTTCATGGGCTGTTCCATGATGATATGTTTCCAATTGTAGAAGAAAAAGGAGCATTAAAATACAATTGGCAATATATAGATGACGTTTTTGACCGAATGTTAGATTTAAAGGTGAAGCCATTTGTAGAATTGGCATTTTTACCTTCAAGTATGGCTGCCGAAAATTCAAAGACTGTTTTCTGGTGGAAGGCAAATATTACACCTACAGATGGAACTTTTGAACCGTGGCATCTTTTAGTGAAAGCCTTCATTGAACATTGTGTTGCTAGGTATGGAATAGAAGAAGTTGCTACATGGTATTTTGAAGTTTGGAATGAACCTAATTTGTATCCTTTATTTTGGGACGGTACAAAATCACAATATTTCGAATTGTATAAACAGTCGGTTTTAGCTATAAAATCAGTAAATAGTTCCTTGCGAGTTGGTGGTCCATCAACAAGTAATTTTGTGCCAGATACTCGTTTTGATGGAGAAGTAACTAATGATAAAGCATCCGATGAGGTCTTTAGCTCAAAGGATATCAATAGCTTACAATGGCACGGCGTATGGATAGAAGATTTTTTAAGCTATTGCGAAAAAGAAAAACTTCCAGTAGATTTTGTAAGTACGCACCCTTATCCCACAGATTATGCTTTTAATCCTGAGACAGGAAAAGGAAAGGGACTTACTAGATATGCAAATTCAACAAAAGAAGATTTAGAATGGTTGAACGCGACAATAGCAAAAAGTGCTTATCCAAATGCAGAAATTCACCTTACGGAATGGAACACCAGTCCTAGTAGTAGAGATGATATGCATGATAGGTTACCCGCCGCCGCGTATATTGTAAAAACGAATCTTGATTGTATTGGCTTAACCAATTCCCTAGCTTTCTGGACATTCACTGATATTTTTGAAGAGAAAGGTGGAGCAGCAAGTATTTTTCATGGTGGTTTTGGGATGATAAATTATCAAGGCCTTGTAAAACCATCCTACCATGCTTATAGGATGCTCCATGAATTAGGAGATGTGAGTTTGTATAAAAACGATTATCTCTTTGTTAGTAAAAATACTGCAACCAATACAATAGCCGCGATTGCTTATAATTACCCAGATGAATATTTAAATGCCGTTCCATCAGGAGCTGATAAACGAGAAAATGGTAGCGTAAAGCAGTTGCATTTTAGGTTGTCAAATTTAAAGCCCGGAATAATGTTTAAGATAGAAACCTTAGATAAAGATCATGGCAATATTCATAATTTTTGGGAAGATATGGGGAGACCAGAACCACCGACTAGAGAAGAAATAAAAGTGATGAAAGCCCATGCAAACGCTCTTAAAACAGAATATGTATACGCAGATACCAAAGGTAATATTTCTATAAATCGCGAACTAAAATCATGGAGTTTAGTGTTAATTAAGCAAGTAAATTAAAGAGATTACAAAATGAAATATACGTCAATAGTGTTCATCGCATCTGTTTTAATGTTACCACTTTCTACTAAAAAGGAGCAACAGAAGATATATCATAAAGGCTGGATTGATTTTAATAAAAATGGTATCATGGATGTTTACGAAAATCCTAAAGCGACTATTGATGCTAGGGTTGCAAACTTGGTCTCTTTAATGAATGTAGAAGAAAAAACCTGTCAAATGGCTACTCTTTATGGGTTCTCTCGTGTTTTAGCAGATGAATTACCTACAGAAAATTGGAAAAACGAGATTTGGAAAGATGGGATAGCCAATATTGATGAACATTTAAATACTATTTGGAATCAGCCTAAAACCCAAACACCATATTCTTTTCCTTACAGCACACATGCAGAAGCGATTAATAAAGTGCAGAAATGGTTTATTGAAGAAACTAGAATGGGAATTCCTGTAGATTTTACCAATGAGGGGGTTCATGGTTTATGCCATAAAAAAGCAACGCCATTACCCGCTCCTATAGGTATAGGGAGTACTTGGAATAAAGATTTAGTGTACAAAGCAGGAACCATTGTGGGTAGAGAAGCAAAAGCTTTAGGGTATACTAATATTTACGCCCCAATATTAGATGTAGCTAGAGATCCAAGGTGGGGAAGAGTTCTAGAATGTTATGGAGAAGAACCGTTTCATATTGCAGAGATGGGCAAACAAATGACCTTAGGGCTTCAATCACAAAATGTAGCTTCAACGCTAAAGCATTTTGCAGTATATAGTATTCCTAAAGGAGCTAGAGATGGTGATGCGCGTACAGACCCGCATGTAGCGCCAAGAGAAATGCATCAGTTACATTTATATCCTTTTAAGCGTGTAATTGAAGAGGCTGCGCCAATGGGAGTAATGAGTAGTTATAATGATTATGATGGCGTACCAATAACGGCCAGTCATTATTTTTTAACAGAATTGTTAAGAGAAAAGTATGGTTTTGATGGCTATGTGGTTTCAGATAGTGAAGCGGTAGAATACGTTTTTGAAAAGCACCATGTAGCAGAAGATTATAGGGAAGGCGTAAGGCAAGTAGTAGAAGCAGGGTTAAATGTGCGGACCACCTTTAGAACGCCAGAATCTTTTATTGAGCCTTTGAGAGCCTTAATCCAAGAAGGTAAAATAGCAATGAAAACAATTGATTTGCGTGTTTCAGAGGTGTTGAAAGTTAAGTTTCAGTTGGGACTTTTTGACCAACCTTATGTAGAAAACCCAAAAGCATCTGATGACCTTGTGCATACCAAAGCAGATGAGGAATTTTCAAAGCAAATCAATAGAGAGTCTTTAGTCCTTTTAAAAAACGAGAATAATGCGCTGCCGCTAGATATCTCAAAGCTGAAGAATATACTGGTTACTGGACCTTTAGCAGATGAAGTAAATTTCACGTATAGTAGGTACGGACCTGCAGAAAACCTATCCACATCAGTGTACCAGGGCATAAAAAAGTATGTGGCAGAGAAAGCTACCGTTACCTACGAAAAAGGGTGTAATGTGGTAGATGCTAATTGGCCTGAGAGTGAAATTATTCCTACGCCATTAGCTACTGAAGAGCAAGCAAGTATTGCTGCAGCAGTAGAAAAAGCTAAACAGTCTGATGTGATTATAGCTGTGGTAGGCGAGGATGATAAGCGCGTAGGAGAAACAATGTCTCGTACAAGCTTAGGATTGCCCGGCAGACAATTTGAATTGGTTCAAGCGTTATATGCCACAGGGAAACCTGTAATCCTTGTGTTAATTAACGGACAACCGCTTACTATAAATTGGGAAAATAAATTTATACCGGCTATTTTAGAAGCATGGTTTCCTAGTACTGCTGCAGGAGAGGTTATTGCAGAAACACTATTTGGGGAGTACAATCCTGGAGGTAAACTAAGTGTTACTTTTCCAAAATCTGTTGGACAAATTCCACTAAACTTTCCATTTAAACCAGGATCTCAGTCAGGGCAACCAAATTCGGGGCCTAATGGTTCTGGAAATACACGTGTGTTGGGTGCTTTGTACCCTTTTGGGTATGGGTTGAGTTATACTACTTTTGAGTATTCAAATATTATAGTACATCAAAAAAGCAAACAATCACAAGGTGAAATCAAGGTATCTTGTGTGATAAAAAATACAGGTAGTGTCGCCGGAGATGAGGTGGTTCAGCTCTATATAAAAGACAAAGTTAGTAGCGTGACGACCTATGAATCTCAGCTTCGTGGTTTTGAACGGATTCATTTAGAACCTGGAGAATCCAAGAAAATAAACTTTATACTACAACCAGATGATTTAGCTATTTTAGATAAAAACATGAACTTCACGGTAGAACCTGGCGCTTTTGAAATAAACATAGGGGCTTCTTCTGTAGATATTAGATTGAAAGAAGAATTTGAAATTATAAATTAGTAGTTTTATCTTTTTAGGGAATATGATTTGCTAGTTGATTTTAGTGCCCGTATTTAAAATTATTGTAAAGTAATGTAAATGAACATAAAAGTATATTTCACACTTATTTGCTGTTGTATCTTTCAATTTTCTATAGGTCAATTCAATAACTTAAAGTTTGAGAATTTAGATACTGTAGATGGTCTTTCTAGTAGTACTTGCTTAGAGTTATACCAAGATACAGAAGGCTTTTTATGGTTTGGAACTATAGACGGACTTAATAAATACAACGGGTATGAGTTTGAAATATATAGATCAATTTTAAATGATACCACTTCTATAAGCAATAGTAGAATTAATGCGATCCAAGAAGATAAGAATGGCAATCTATGGATAGGCACCAACAATGGTCTAAACCTTTTCAATAAAAAGCGAAATAATTTTACACGAATAAATCTTTATAAACAAGTTTCTTTAACGAATAATCCCCGTAAAATTATTAATGATTTACTTTTTGATGAGGCAAATAATACACTTTGGGTGGCCACGAATACAGGAGTGATTAAAATTTTACTAGGGGAGAATACTAATGACATTGAAGGTTTAAAATTTTCCTACTATATACATGATCAATCTAATTTACATTCCTTAGATAACAACAATGTTTATGTGCTTACTAAAGATAAAAATGATACCATTTGGGTAGGTACAAGTGGTCAGCATCTAAACAGGTACAATCCTGAACGTGATAATTTTGAACGCGTTTTTATCTCCAATTCTAAACCTTACGAACTAAACCATATTCATAAATTAGTTTTTATTGATCATGATGATGATTTTTGGATAGGGAATGATTTGTCTAACCTTATTGTTCGGAGTAAAAAAGAGAATAATTTTAGGCATTTGTCTCTCGTAGACGAGCATATAGCGGTAAGAGATTTTTATCAAGATAAAGAAGGTTTGTTTTGGATATCAACAGACGGGCATGGGATATTTTTATACGATAAAAAGGAAAATAAAATAAAGAAACATATTGAAAATAACCTTTCCAATTCTTTCTCTCTGGCGAATGATAAACCTTCTAAAATTATTGAAGATTCTAATGGCGTTTTCTGGATAGGAAGTTATGATAGAGGGGTTAGTAAATTAGATCCATCCTTGTATTCTTTTGGGCACTACTACTATCAACCAGATAATCCAAAAGGGTTGAGCGAAAAAATTGTACAGTCCGTTTTGCAAGATTCTAAAGACAGAATTTGGTTGTCTACGTATGAAGGGGGACTAAACTTGTTTGATGAAAAAAATAATTCGTTTGAACATTTCGGACATGACCCTAAAGACAACAATACGATAAGTTCCAATAAAATATTATATACGTTTGAAACACATGATGGTAGTATTTGGATTTGCACTTTAGACGGTGGTTTAAATAAATTTAATCCAGATACAAATACTGTAGAACGGTTTTATCATGATGAAAAAAATCCTTTTTCTATTGGACAAAACTCTGTTTGGACAGGTGTAGAAGATTCAAAAAACAGATTGTGGTTAGGGCTAAGAACAGAAGGTTTAAGTTTGTTTGATCCGAATACTAAAAAATTTCACAACTACAAAAACACTTCAAACCTAGAGAATAACTTATTGAGTAATTTTGTGTTTTGTCTCTATATCGATTCAAAAAACAGACTTTTGGTGGGGACTTCTTTAGGGCTTAATTATCTTGAATTAGATGATTTAAAAGATTTTACTCCTGAAGATATCACCTTTTCAGAAGTGAAAGAAAGGGGTATTGAGGCTAATAATATTAATTATATAACTGAAGATCATCTTGGTAATATTTGGATAGGTACCGATAGCGGTATCTATAAATTAGATGAGAATCTAACATTAATGAAGTCTTTTTCTTCTCAAAACGGACTCCCTAATAATTTTGTTGTGGGGATTAAAGAAGATGATAGTCATAACTTTTGGATTACGACTAAAAGTGGACTTTCAACCCTCAATATAAAAACAAATCAGTTTAAAAATTTTAATATTCATGATGGTCTTCAAGGTACAGAATACCAAAGTAAGTCTATAGAAAAAACATCAGACGGACGTATTATTATTGGCGGTTTAAATGGGTTCAATATTTTTAACCCAGAAGATATTGCTGTAAAAACACCCATTGTTTTAGAGCCAAAAATAACAGCACTTAAGTTATATAATAAAAATATTGTTGTAGGCGATACTGTAAATAACAGAGTATTGCTTAAACAGTCCCTTGAAGAAACAGAAAGTTTATTATTACGGCATAACGAAAATTATATTTCCTTTGAATTCTTAGCGCTTTATTTAGAAAACCCTGAGCAAGTTCAATACATGTATAAGATGAATGGTCTTGATAAGGATTTTGTAAATGTAGGGAATAGGCGAGAAGTGAATTACTCTAACCTCGTACCAGGAGAATATGAGTTTGAAGTTATGGCTTCTATTGATGGGCAATGGGAGGCCGCAAAATCTACTAAATTCAAGTTTAAAATTACTTCTCCACCATGGAGTACTTGGTGGGCTTATTTAATTTATTGCATTTTAGGGATCGTTATATTTTGGGTAGTTATGCGGTATTATACCCAGAAAGTACAAGAAGTTCAGGAGCATGAATTAGACCAATTAAAGTTAGAGTTTTTTGTAAATGTATCGCATGAATTTAGAACGCCTCTAACACTTATATTAAATCCGGTAGATAAAATACTGTCTAGCTTTAATACAGATCCTGATGTCATAAAAGAATCCGCAATTTCTATTCAACGTAGTGCTAGAAGACTATTACATTTAGTAAATCAGCTTTTAGATTACCGAAAAATGGATGTTGGTATGGCGCCATTACAACTAGAAAATGGAGATGCTGTGAAATTCTGTGGAGATATATTTGCATTGTTCAAGGGCTTAGCAGCAAAAAAAAGTATTGAATATCAATTCATTAAAGGATCAGAGAATATCACATCGCTTTTTGATTTTGATAAACTCGAAAAGATCATAACAAATTTAATTTCGAATGCTATAAAATTTACAGATTACGGAGGCGAGATTACAGTATCCATAAATGAAGTAAAGGGTGAAAAAAAGGATGCTAAACTTTTTGTAGTGAAGAGAGATAAAGAGGCAAATTATTTAGAAATTATCGTAAAAGACACGGGCGTTGGGCTTAATAAAGAACAGTTAAAAAATATTTTTTCACGTTTTTATAATGTTGATGTTACTAAAACGGGGACAGGAATAGGTTTAAACTTTACCAAGGCATTGGTTGAGCTTCATGGAGGTGAAATTTTTGTAGAAAGCGAATATCTTAAAGGTAGCAAGTTTGTAGTACGTTTACCATTGGATATAGAAGCAGAACCGGAAATTGTAAAAAATATTAAAAACGAATTTTTAATAAATTCGATGAACTCAGTAGATTATGAAATGTCTATTTCAAATACAGACGTATCTAATGAACCAATGAAGCAAGAGGAAAACGGAGCAAAATTACCTACCTTACTTTTAGTTGAAGATAATAAGGAGCTAAGAGTTCATTTAAAAAATGATCTGATCGGTAATTATGATGTCAAGGAAGCTGTAAATGGGGAGGAAGGCCTGAAAATGGTAAAGAAATATTATCCAGATATTGTCGTAAGTGATGTCATGATGCCAAAAATGGACGGGTTTGAAATGTGTAAGGCCTTGAAAAGTGAATTTGAAACCTGTCATATTCCTATAATTCTTCTTACCGCGAGAACCTTAGAAGATGATAGAATTGAAGGGTATGACAGTGGTGCCGATGGATATATCGCAAAACCATTTGTAACTGCGGTTTTAAAAGCTAGAATCAAAAATTTATTGGAAACTAAGAAAAGACTACGAAAAAGATTCGCAGAAATAGGAGGCGTTTTTCCATCGCGTGAAGTGACCACCAATAATATTGATGAAATATTTTTAGATAAAGCAACTAAGATTATTGTAAATAATATTAGCGATGTAGATTTTAAACAAGAAGATTTATTAAGAGAAATGGGTATTGGTAGGTCTCAATTATATCGAAAGATAAATTCTCTGACGGGCAACAACCCAAGTTATTTTATTAGGACCATACGCTTACGTTATGCCTCAGATCTATTACTTCAAAATAGATATTCTATCAAAGAAGTTACGCACCTCTCAGGGTTTAATTCAACCGCTTATTTTAGTAAAACTTTTCGAGAGCTATTCAACGTAACGCCATCGGAATTTATAGAGCAACATAAAAAAGAAACCGAATAATAAAACGAGCTTAATTTTTTAATTTAATTATGAATAAAATCACATCGATTTCACTCTTTCTTGTGGGTATGCTTAATGTTTTTTGTGCGTACGCTCAAGTTGTATCCTATAGTGGAACAGTAAATGATACAAAAGGTGAACCTATAGAGGGTGCCACAATATATTTAAATTCATCTTCAATTTATGGGATTACAAATGCTGCAGGAGCTTTTGAAATTCAAAATATCCCATTAGGAACGTACAAAGTTTCGATTGCACATTTAGGTTATAAAAAACTCGATTTTGAAGCAGAAATTACAGAAAATGCAACCGATAAAAATCTTATTCTTGAAGCCGATTATCTAGGCTTACAAGCCGTAGTGGTTACAGGTAGTTTTACGTCTCTGGAAGCTATGAATACGGCAACTTCTATAAGCACGATAGAGCAGAAAAGATTAAAACAAATATACCCTCAAGGTACCGCAAGCCTTTTACAGAATATTCCAGGAACCTTTACTGATGCCTCTGCAGGTGAGGTTTTTACAAAGGTGTATACGCGAGGCATATCTGCTTCTGCGGAAGATGATTTAGGTTGGTACTATGTGTCTTTACAGGAAGATGGCCTTCCCGTAAGCTTAGTTCAACATTCTTATTATAGCCCAGATCTTTTTCATCGGGTAGACTTAATGACTCAAAGAGTAGAAGCGATACGTGGCGGTAGTGCATCTATTACGGCGATGAATGCGCCCGGAGGTATTTATAACTTTCTTACACCAGGCATTAGAAATGAGTTAGGAGGAGAAGTACAAGTATTAAGTGCCTTGCAATATAGTGGTAATACCTTATTTAAGGTTGATGGCGTTATTGGAGGACCTTTAGGGAGTAATTGGTTTTTTAATGCCGGCGGCCATTACCGCAAGGATGAAGGGGCTCGGGATGTTGATTTTACATTTAGCAAAGGAGGGCAATTTAAATTTAATGTGATTAAAAAGTTTGCTAACGGGTACTTGAAATTACATGGGAAACTATTGGATGATTATACGAATAGATGGACAGGTGTTGCAGCTACAAACTGGGACAATCCAGAAGCTGCATTTGGTCAAAATTTTAAATCTACTTCTTTGTTAATGCCGGCGTTTACTGCTGCGATTCCAGATGGTAGGAATCTTCAAGAAGGGGCAACAAATAGTTTTAATCCCGCACAAGGAGTACATGCAAAAGATCTAGCCTTCGGAGCAGATTTTTTTCAGGATTTGGGAAACAATTGGTCGCTTAAAAACTTAATTAAATATTCTAATAAGGATGCCAATTGGCAAACGTCTATTAGTAACGCCTTTGTTTCACTAGATAATCCTTTAGCCTATTTTATCAGTGGAGCATCTTTTCCCATAGATGAGGTGGTTTTTCGTGATACTCAATCAGGTTCTGAAATTGCCCGAGTAAATAATGCAGGAATCCTTGCAGGAGAGCCAGCGGAATATTTAGGGAATGGTACTTTGCCAAATGACGCGATCATGGGAACATCGGCTTGGTACAAAGAGAATAAAGCTAGTGAATGGATGAATGATTTCTCTCTTCATAAAAAAATAGCGCAGCATAATTTTACAGGAGGATTGGCTTTAGGTTTTTCAGATACGTCATTATTTACGCAAGGCAGCTTTGGATACGTTACATATGAGCCAAATCCTAAAATGCTTCAAGTTTCCTTAGAGAACCCTAATCAGCCTACCATCTCATTATCAGATGAAAACGGAATTAGTAATTATGGCGGTTTATTTTTTGTGAATGCAGAAGCTCAAGTGAGTCAAATTGGAGCTTTTGCGAATGATCGATGGGAAATTACAGATCGTATAAATGTAGATTTAGGCTTGCGGTATGAGAACATTCGACACAAAGGGAGTAAAGACCGTTATGCTCCGTTCTCGCAGGATGGAGGCTTAGATGGCGATGCAACAACGGCTTATGATAATGGCATTTTGGCACCAACAGGGGATAAAGATGCCTTTGATTTTAACTATAACTACCTATCTTTTTCAGGAGGTTTAAATTTTAAAATTAATAAAGTAGCTTCGGTGTTTACTAGGTTTTCAAAAGGAAATAAAGCTCCAGAGTTAAATTACTATTTTAATAATTTTGCTAATGTTCCCATCAATCAAAAAGGAGAAGTTCAAAAAATTACCCAGGCTGAGGTTGGCATTAAATATAGCCTTTCAGACTTTTCATTGACGAGTACCGTTTTTTGGAGCCAGTTAGACAATATAGGGAATACAAATTTTGAATTTGATGGGGAAACAAATAGTGTTTTTTATACCCCCATTTTATTCAATACGTCCAGAACTTTAGGCTTAGAATGGGAAGCGGTATATACCCCTTTTCGTAATTTCAAATTTCTTTTTAATGGAGTCGTTCAAAATCCAAAAGCTACAGAATGGTTGGTATATGATGCAGCAGGATCAGTAGCCGTAGCAGATGATACTACAATAGATTACTCAGGAAACACAGTGCCATTTAATCCTAAATTAATGTTCAATGTACAAGGAGAGTATCAATTAGATAAGCTATTGGTGCATTACAAATGGCAATTTATGGGAGAACGTCAAGGCAATGTAGCAAATGCATTTACGTTGGCAGATTATAGTATCTCTGATGCAGGTATTGGCTATCAGTTTACAAAGCATATTTCAGCAAATTTATTGGTGGTTAATATGTTCAATTCAGACGGATTAGCCAATTTTTTTGGAGGCAATAGTTTTGGTGCTAATGCCAATGGAGCTACCTCAGAATTTATTCAGAATAATCCTAATGAAAGTTTTGTCGTTGTTCCTGTATTGCCAAGAAGTACCTCTTTAAGAGTAAACTACACGTTCTAAATGACGAAAAAAATAAAATGCAAAAGCCTGGAAATTTATAATTTCCAGGCTTTTTTTAATTTTAGACTAGTAATAACAAATACTATTTTTTCTCCTTTTCTAAAGCTTCTAGTTCTTCTAAGGTCCAATAATCTTCTCTTCCTTCAGATTCTTTTCTGGCATTGCCAACAACCCGCTTATGTACGCCATCTTCATTGTTTAAAGCCCTTACATAACTAAGAACATCTGCGATCCATTGATCATCATTACTTTTTAAAGCCATCATTATGCCGTATTCTTTCCCTTCGATAGGGCCAATTAATCCGTTTAATAAAATCTTGCTTAATGTTCCTTTATCGCCTTTAACACGAGCGCTACCTATTAGGGAAGGGGCTATAAGTGCGCCATCTTCGGTAGGGACACCTTTTAAATCAGGACCGTGACACGTAATACACAATTGCTTATAAGAATCATAGCCTCTAAGAATACTTTGTTTGTTGCCCAATGATCTATTAGAAATTGCTGTTTTTAATTGCGATAATTTAGAGTCATCCTTTTTTAAACTTTCTTTAACCGCGTGGAAAACAATCTCATTTTCTGAGTAATTTTCTAGCATAGTATTCAGAATATCGGTTGCTATTTTGTCTTTACTATAACGAAGACTTAATGCAACTTGATTTGCTACATCAATATCTTTATCCTTGCTTAAAGTTTCTAGTGCAGCGAATAAATCGGTAGCACCTTCTTTTAAAAAGGTCTCACTTAAACGAATAGCAGTTAATCGTACCCTAGGGTCTTCATCTGTGAATTTTGCTTTTAGAAGGTCTTTGTCTACAATACCTAGACCTTCTAAAGTCCAAAGTGCATGGACTCTTTCTATTCCAAGATCTTTATCAGAACCAAATAGATTGTCAAAAAATGAAGTATTATCTAATGCGATTTCTTTTAATTCTGGAATCACCGATTGATCATCTTTTAAAATGATTAATTTTTGTGCTGTATCTCGATACCAGCCATTCGGGTGTCCTAAGTATTCAACCAATTCAGATGCATTTTTATCTAATAATTCAGGCGCCTTATCAGGCGTGATATCTTCATGGACAATTCTATAAATTCTGCCTTTTCCAATGTTTTTATCTAAACCTTTTCGTTCAATAACGGGACGAATCACACTTCCTTTTCTAGTCCAATTACTTTCTTGAATAATACCTCTATACATATCTACTACATATAAAGTGCCATCGGGACCTGTTTTAGCCTGTGTTGGTCTAAAGTTTAAATCGGTTGAAGCCATAAATTCTGCTTCATCATAGGCATTATACAACACTTTTTTACCATCTTCAACACGTACTTTAGCGCGTCTTATTAGCCTACCTACAGGTTCAGGAATAAATAAATCACCATAGGTTGAAGGTGGTAATTTATGGCCTCGAAAAATTTCTTGTCCAGCAACGCCTGTGAAATGGTTTAGTGTACCGTCTTCGCGGAGTCTTTTTGGTCCACCTTGAACATCTGGGGTGCCTACAATAGGCCATGGTTCTATAAAGCCCTCGGATAATCTACCTTCCGGATTGTAATCGCCATAAGCGGCAGGTTGTTGAAAGCCGTACGCTGGATTTTCACTTCCTGCAGAAGAATAATACATATTACCCATATCATCTTGAGATAGTCCCCATTGTCCACTAGGCATATTTTCTAGAGAATCTACAACGACCTTTCCTTTTTTAAACTTAAATCGTATAGGGTTATAAGTTGTATATACCCAATTATCTAAATTCCAAAGTAAACCACTCTGTTGGTGTTCTAAGTTGCCACCACGACGATTTTCATTATAATAAACGCGTTCTTTTCTGTCTGCAACTCCATCGCCATCAGTGTCCTTATAACTCCACAAGTCATAAGAATACGTTTCATTAACGATGAGCTCATTTTCGAGTGGTAAAATCATTCTAGGCAGCATTAAGCTATCTATAAAGACGGTACTTTTATCCATTTTGCCATCCCCATCCGTATCAATAAGCAATTTTATTTTACTCACAGATCTATTGGTTCCAGTACCATCTAAATCTTGCATGTAAGTATTCATTTCTGCTACATACATTCGGCCATTTCCGTCCCAGGCTATGGTTATAGGTTCATCTATCATTGGTTCACTAGCGACAAGCTCTACTTTATATCCTTTAGGAAGGTAAAATGTTTTCATGCTTTCTTCTGGTGAGAGAAATTTAGAAGAAGCTTCTTTAATTATTTCCGGCTTCACATAAATTTCTTCGACATATTCTTTTTGCTTACAACCAAAAATAGTTGTAATCGTAATCATTAAAAAAAGAGCTTGGTTTAATTTCATTTTTAAAAAATTCTAGTTCAATAATGGGTTTGTTAATCTGGTAATTAAGGTATTAATTAAAAGTTGCAGCGGCGAAAATTTAAAGCGCTATGACTATTAATTATTGGTAGTTTACTATTACTTATGGTTTTTTTTTAACCGAATTGTTCATTTTGCTATAAAAATAGACATACGCGTAATTTAATCCATGCTAATTTGATACGAATAGGTAAAATACTTATAACCAAAAAGCAGTTATAAGTATTAAACTTATAACCGCTTTAAAAACTAACTAATTAACTCAAAAAAAATAATTTTAATATCCTGGATTTTGTAACATACTTGGATTTAAACCTATTTGAGAAGTAGGAATAGGGAACAAGTAATTATCTCTAGAGAAATTTCTGATTGATGAGGGTTCTACCACAAGTGCACTTCTTGCGCCTACACCTGTAGTAGTTGTGGCTTCACCAAAACCATACCCTTCAGGAGTATATAAATCAGGATTGTTTTCGTAAACAGTACCTTCAATAACAGCACCAAATTTTGTTTCCCCAAGTTCTTCTTCTGCAATACCCCATCTTTTTAGATCGTTGAACCTAGTAGCGCCTTCTGCATAAAGTTCTATAGTACGTTCTCTTCTAATTTCTGTTTCAATATCCATGTTATTGGCAGCTAAAAAAGAGGTGCTAATTGCAGGTAAACCTGCTCTGGCTTTGATTAGATTAATAGATTCGTTCATTTCAGCATCCGTTAGGCTTCCGTTTAACTCGTACAAAGCTTCTGCATACATTAAATAAACTTCGGCAAGGCGAATAAAAGGCATATCATAAGCTTCCGTTTTTGTTGCTCTGTACGCTTCATCAGTACCCCATTTCCAGCTCATGAATTTAGAGTTGAAATAACCAAAATTATTTGTTCCATTTAAAACAACGTCACCATTTTGAGGAATTTCACCAAGTGTTTTATGATAAGTAAAATAAGCGGTCATTCTGTAATCTCTATCTTGAAATTCGTCAGGCGTATTATCATACCCTTGAAATAATGGAGACTGATCAATCGGTAACCCATCGGTACTCAAGAATAAATCCATCATTTTTCTACTAGGTTTTACTCTACCTTCATAAACATGACTTACAAGGTCGCCGGCTTGTCTAAATGTAAAATCGTATTTACCGTAAAAAATAAACTCTTTATTGGTAGCCTTATCTAAACCAGCTGGGTTAGAACCACTATCTTCTAGATTAAAAAGAAAGTTTGAACTTAAATTATTTAAGTCGTCATTATAATCCCAAAGTTCAAAACCACCTTGCTCCATTACCGTTTTCGTAAGTGTTACAACTTCTTGTAAATAAGGGTCAATATTAGAGGCATCAAAGCCAGCACTACCAGCACCGGTACTTACACCATCACCATCTGTAGAAGTACCTACATTTTTCATCCATGTTGCCTCATGTAGTAAGACATCTGCTTTATAAGCCATTGCTGCCCATTTACTGATTTTACCTTTATCATTCGAACCAATTTCTTGTTCTGTAGGTAGCCCAGCAATAGCATCATCTAAATCTGCTAGTATTTGTGCTACAACTTCATATCTACTATTACGTGGTGCGCTTAATTCTTCATCACCTACATCTAATGATCTTGTAACCAAAGTAACCCCTCCAAAGCGTTGTACTAAGTTAAAATATTGATATGCTCTATGAAATTTAGTAGCAGCGACATAAGCTTCAATACTTTCATCTCCTTCATAAACCTCTGCGCGCTCCAGTAGAAGATTCATAGCTCTAATGGCTGAATAGGGGCTAGAGTAGTACCCGTCTGTTTCAGGTGCTTGAGTATCACCTCTACTATATTCTTGCATACCTCCATCTTCGGTGTAACCCACCAAATCTGAACCGTGATCGGAATATATGCCTTGGTCGTTCCTCCAAGTCATTAAGTTGTTGTAAAACGTATTGGAACCTGTTAGAAAATGTTCAGCTTCGGTATAATATACCTGGTCAGTAATTGAAGCTGGCGGAGTTAAGTCTATAAAATCGTCTTCACATGAGGTGAAGAATACCATTAAGCACGGTATTATATATATTATTTTTTTCATCTGTATATTATTTTATGATATGTTAACTACTTCTTGATGGTACTAAAGCGAAATTTTTAAACCTAATGCCCAAGTACGCATAAATGGGTAGGCACTATTATTAGAACTCGCTTGAAATTCTGGATCATAACCATCTTTTACACTGGTTATTTCAAATAAATCATTTCCTGAAAAATAAATTCTAATATTATCAATAGGAGTATTCTTTATTTGTAAATTTTTAAAGTTATAACCTATAATAAGAGACTTCAATCTCATATATCTATTATTCTGTAAAATATGATCTTTACTTCTGTAGTTCCACGCAGATAGCCCACGTTGTGTAGTTAATCTAGGAAATTCTGCATCTCTATTATCTTCGGTCCATGTTCTTCCTAACCATGTATTAGATTGGTTCTGCCATTCTGCTTGGAAAGGTTGGGCGAAATAACCCGTTCTATAAACATTATGTTCTAGAGCACCTTGAAAAAATGCACTAAGGTCAAAATTCTTATATTTTACATCAAAATTAAATCCGTAAACATAATGTTGTGATGCATCACCACTATACGTTAAGTCTTCATTATCCAGAGTACCATCTCCATTAGAATCTACAACGATCATATCTCCCGGTCTCAATGCATCGTTAGAGCTTTGAGAAGGTAAAATACCACCTTCATCTAAACTTGCATAATATTCATCAACTTGCGCCTGAGAATCAAAATAACCATTAGTCTCCCATAAATAAAATGAGTTAATTGGTTTTCCTAATATATTTCTACCACTATCAGCATCGTTCAAATTCTCAAATATCGTTTGGGCACCGTCATATTCAGTGATTTCATTTCTAGAATCACTCATATTTGCACTTACGGTAAAATCAACTTCACCTATTTTACCTTGATAGCCTAGCATTGCTTCCCATCCCTTGGTTTCTAAAGTACCAATATTGGTAAATGGCGTTGCCGTACCTAAAATATCGGTTTCAATACCTCTAACCAACATACCTACATTGTCTTTTTGATAAAGGTCAAAAGAACCAAATACGTTGCTATTAAATAGTCTAAAGTCTACACCAATCTCTTTGGTTACAATACGCTCCCAAGTAGTATTACTACTGAATAAGCTATTGGCACTAGAGGTAGCTTGTTGTCCTGCGTTTGTTTGGCCAAATACAGTTGTACCAAAGCCTACTGTAGATAAATATCCAAAATCGCCAATCCCAGAAGTACTCCCTAATTCGCCATAACCACCTCTTAATTTTAAGAATGATATAAGGCTACTCTCTTTTAGGAAATTTTCGGAACTAAGTACCCAACCAGCTGAAACATTACCGTAGTTAGACCATTTTTTGCCATCTGCAAATCTTGAAGATCCATCGCGTCTACCTTGTACTTCTAATAGGTATTTACTTTTGTAGTCATAATTTAATCTACCGATGTACCCGAAGAAACCCCAAGAAGTACCACCACCCGATGTTGTTACCAATTGGTCGGTAGCTCCTAAATTAATATCATAGACACCATAATCTACAAAGCCATTTCTTCTAATACTGTATTCGTTAATATCATTTTTCTCAGCTTCTATAGCTAAAAGTCCTGATAGATTGTGATCACCAAATTGATTAGAGTAATTTAATGCACCTTTATAATTCTTATAGGTTATGTTACCATCATTTCTGTCAGGACCTGTGCCTTCTTGAATGGAAGTGGTGTTGTTTATGTTATTTGAGAAACTCCCGCCCCAGCTATAAAGTGGTACAGAAACCGAATAGGTTTGGTATTCACTATTTTGTCGGCTGATTGCATAAGAACCTGTAAAATCTAAATGATCCGTGAATTTGTATTTAGCTAGAGCAGATATTTTAAATTGCTCAATTGTTTTGTTCTCACGGCCACCATCTATAACTTGTGCTACGCCATTTCTATCTCCTGTAATTAGATCACCTCCGAAGTTTGCATAGTATTGTCCGTCTGCATTATAGGTAGGAAAAAGTGGAGCATCGTAGGTTGCTGCTTCTCTACCTAAACCTCCAGAAGGTCCTGAAAATTTATTGTTGTAATAAGTGATGTTTGTGTTAATATTTAATTTATCACTAATATCTGCACCATAGTTCATGGAAAAATTATATCTATCAGAACTATCATCTGCAACTTTTAGGCCTCCAACATTGTTGTCATACCCTGCAGATATACGGAAGTTACTTTTTTCTGTTCCTCCAGATATACTAATGTTATGTTGGCTTGAGTACGAGTTACCGAACATTTCATCGAATCTTGGTGCGTTACCTAACCAAATGTTTCCATTAATAGGTAAATCATAATATCCTTCTTCTCCAGAAGCAATTCTATCTACAGTGGCAAGATCGTTCCAAAAGAAATATCTAGGTGGCTTTCCGGACGCTATATCTTCACGAGCTGCAGCGGCATATAATTGCCCATATTGTGACATTGTTGGTGATGGTGGACGTATACCTATAGTACCAACTCTAGAAATGGTACTGATGTCAATTTTAATTTTTCCTTTCCCTTTTTTTGTAGTCACTAAAATCACACCACCCGCGGCACGAGACCCGTAAACAGATGCTGATCCCCCTTTTAGTACACTAATGCTTTCAATATCATTAGGGTTCATATCATTAAAGGAAGACGAGTTTATGGAAGGAATACCATCAATTACAATAAGTGGTTCTATTCCATTTATAGAAGAAGCACCTCTAATAAGGAAGTTTACATTCTCATCGCCAGGTCTTGACGAGGTACGAGTAACTACCAAACCAGGTGTCCTACCTTGAAGTGCTAATGCAGGACTACCTACTGCTAAATCCTCAAATGCTTCTGCTTTTACTTGTTCAACAGATCCCGTTAAAGTTTCCTTTTTAGCAGTACCATAGCCTACCACAACAATTTCGTCAAGAGCACTTACATCAGAATCAAGCGTTACATTAATAACCCTATTAGATCCGACAGTAACTTCTTTTCTAGCATAACCAATAGATGAAAATATAAGTACGCTCGTATTCGATATTACATCGATGGTGTAGTTCCCATCAAAATCTGTCACGGTTCCTGTGGTAGTTCCTTTTATTACCACATTCACACCAGGTATGGGCATATTGCCATCTGCGTCTACTATTGTACCAGATATTTTTATGCTCTGTGGTAAAGTTGGATTTGCATGTGCCGTAATGCTGCAAATAAGAAAGCCTAAAATCCAAAATAGACTCGACAATTTTTTCAGATTTAACTGAATGCTTTTAAGTTTAGTCATAAAAATTAATTTTTAATAGTTCCATATAATTAAGTGAGTACGTTTGTTAAGGCAATGTTAATTATTAAGATCAATGACCATGATAAAATAATATTCAATCATTATAAATTATAGCTCTTTTTAAGTTATTTAGTAATATTCAGTGCTATTTTGTGCGGTATTGCAGAATAATTAGGTAAAAAATTTAATGATTTGTAAATGTATGTATTAATAATTGGTTGCTATAAAACTGTGGTTTAATTGCATAAAAAGAGCACATTATGTGAGATGAAAAATAAGTAATTGAAATTGTTTATCAGTAAGATTATCAACTTTTAGCCTGTAAGACATTGTAAATCAATATTTTGTAGCTGCATCCATTTTGCTTCAACAAAAGTGTAATTGCACATAACCATGAGGTTTGCTAATTTAATTCTTAAGCTTTTCTTTTTTATTCAAGTAATGTATTTCTGTAAAACACTCATTTTCTACGGTATATAGGATACGCATACTCTTGAATCTTATTTGTAGTATAATTCGTATAAATACGCTAGCAAAAGGATGTTATTTTATCATGATTGAATGATAATTTATGTCTTAGGAGGCTTATTCTTTATAAAATTGTGATAGAGTTTATGCTGTAAATTTTAATTTAAATTTTTATGAAAAATAAGCTCAATAAACACTTTTTAGATATAACCATAGATCCTTAAATTATGAGTAAATTTTTTCTAATGCTTACTATTGTATTGATTGTTTCGTGTAGTCCTGCAAAAAAAGAAGCTCCCGTATTTAGCGCTCAAGAGATGCTAGATAAAAGCGTAATAAAAACAAAAGAAACACTTAAAGGCTTATCTGTTAAAGATAGCTTTTTAAGAAATATTCCTGAAAACCAAACTAATTGGGAATCTGTAGGAGTAAATGATTGGTGCAGTGGTTTTTGGCCTGGAGTTCTTTGGTATGCCTATGAAGCTTCTAATGATGCATCTTTAAAAAAGGAGGCAGAAGCTTTTACGGCTCCAATAAAAACAATTGCTTATAATCCTGCTCGGAATCACGATATCGGTTTTATGGTGTATTGTAGTTTTGGTAATGGGTATAGAATTACGGGAAATCCCGAGTATAAGGAAGTATTGCTTTCTGCAGCCGATACTTTGGCAACCTTATATAATGATAAGGTAGGATCAATACTTTCTTGGCCAGAAAAAAGAAAAGAGTACTCGCATAATACCATTATTGATAATATGATGAATTTGGAATTACTTTTCTGGGCAGCAAAAAACGATGGAGACCAACGTTTATATGATATCGCTACTAGTCATGCAGAAGTAACCATGAATAATCTTGTTAGGAAAGATAACTCCTTATACCATTTAGGATCTTTCAATGAGGAAACAGGTAAATTTTTAAAAGGATATACGCACCAAGGGTATGCAGATGAATCTATGTGGGCAAGAGGACAAACATGGGGTATATACGGTTTTGCAATGGCGTATAGGGAAACAGGAAGAAAAGATTTTTTAGAAACTTCTATAAAGTTAGCAGACCATTTCTTAGAGCGTTTACCGGAAGATGGAATTCCTTTTTGGGATTTTGATGATCCAAAAATCCCTAATGCTCCTAAAGATGCTTCTGCGGCAGCTATTGCCGCTTGTGGTATGTTTGAAATAGCAAGTTTAGTAGAGGATGTTACATTGAAAGATAAATTTAATACTGCTGCAACCAAGTTTGTAGAAATTTTATCATCAGATGCCTATTATAGTGGTGACAAAAACCAAGCACTTTTATTGCATTCGACAGGTCATTTACCTAAGAATTCAGAAATAGATATGCCTATCATTTATGCAGATTATTATTATATGGAAGCTTTGATTCGCTTGAAAAAATTAGAAGAGGCAACAGCCGCTAAGGCATTAGTCGCAAAGGAATAAATAAATTTTTAAAACCTAACGGATGTTTAAAACCTTATGCTGCTTATTTTGTCTTGTTTCTACAGTGATGTGTGCTCAGAATAAGGTGTTTAGTAATTTATTGGAAGCACCAGTGAATGGAGGCTTACAGATGGACGACTATTGGGTTTGGGGGAGCTCTGTGATCAAAGGAGATGATGGTGTGTATCACATGTATGCTTCTAGATGGCCAAAATTTCTACCTTTTCATCCTGGTTGGATGACTAGTTCAGAAATTGTCCATGCCACTTCCAATACTCCAGAAGGACCGTATGTATTTAAAGATGTGGCTTTAGGAGCACGAGGAGCACAGTTTTGGGATGGCAGATCTTGTCATAACCCTAAAATTGTGAAATATAAAGACACTTATATTTTGTATTATATGGGCTCAACACATCCTTTTGAGAATGTGTCAGAACAAAATGTAGCCCAATTTACACTTACTAGTAAATGGTGTATTTCGGCGCGATGGGGAAAGCGTATAGGAATGGCGATTTCTAAAAACCCTAACGGGCCTTGGAAAAGGTATGATGCCCCAATATTGGATGTAAAACCGGATTCATTTTATAGTTTTTTAACCTCCAATCCGTCACCATTACTAAAAGATGATGGTGCTGTAGTATTACTTTTTAAAGGTCGAAATTATAAAGAGGATGGTATTTCCAATTCAGATATGAGCATAGGTGTTGCTACGGCACCCTCTTTTAAAGGGCCATATACGGTAGTAGGCGATCAACCCCTTTTTTCTACGGAACATTTAGGGGAAATTGAAGACCCTCATATTTGGAAAGATATAAATGGTATACACCTGGTGGCCAAAGACCAACGAGGTAAAATTACAGGAGTAGCAGGAGATGGCCTGTTGGCACATTCTAAAGATGGTATTCAATGGGAGGTAGATCCAAACCCAAAAGCATATACTAAATTAGTGAAATGGGACACCGGAAAAACTATAAAACAAGGACAATTAGAACGGCCATTTGTTTTGGTTGAAGACAATGTGCCTACTCATATTTTCTTTGCGACCATGGATGGACCTGGGGGTTTTAGTAAAGGATCAAAAACATGGAATATGGTTATTCCTTTATCTCAAAAATAATCATTCAACTTATTTAAAAATTACACGATGATAAAGAATTTCACTTTAGTACTTATTGTTATTTTTTTTCTACCACTAGCGCTTCAAGCGGAGGTAACCGTAAATGCCATTTTTTCTGATCATATGGTACTGCAGCGCGACACAAAAGTGCCGGTATGGGGTTGGGCAGATCCTAATGAAAAAGTAATTGTTTCTGGTAGTTGGGGCAAAACAGCTTCCGTAGCTACAGGAGCCGATGGTAAATGGCGCGTAGACCTAGAAACACCTAATGCAGGAGGACCTTTTACTATAACTATCTCAGGAAAAAATACTATTACAATAAACGATGTGTTATCTGGAGAAGTTTGGCTTTGTACGGGGCAATCAAATATGGATTTTTCAATTTCAAAATTCTTGAATGATTCTAAAGATCCCAAACATCAACCTTTGGTGGAATATATTAGAAATGAAGCGGCTACTGTTAATGATCCTTACTTAAGGCATATTGAAGTGCCTCAAGCAACATCCTTATTTGATACAGAAGATAATTTTGAGGGCAATTGGCGAAAAGCAACAACAGATGAAATAGGAAAGATAACGGCTACGGGTTATTTTTTTGCTAAGGAATTAAGGAAACAATTAAACGTACCCATAGGACTAGTAGAGTGTTCTTGGGGAGGAACACGTGTACAACCGTGGATTTCTGAAGCATCTTATCTTGAGGATGAAAATCTCCGAGATTATTTTTTAGCCAATAGAAAAGAAGAGAAGGCATTAATTTCTAAAATGGATGCAGAAGATTATCAAGATACACAGTACAACGAGCAGATGGAAAACTGGAAAAGCAAAGGTGAAAAGGGCAAACAGCCAAAACCTATGACGCATCCCAAAGAAGATCGGCAAGCACCTGGAACATTATATAATGCGATGTTACATACCATTATTCCTTATAAAATAAAGGGAGCCATTTGGTATCAAGGAGAAAGCAACGCCGTGTATATGCCCAATGAATATGAGGCATTCTTAACCAATATGATTCGCAGTTGGAGAGCAGATTGGGGGCAAGGAGATTTTTCTTTTTATATGGCACAACTAGCAGCGTGTACTAGAGGAAATGATACTGCAGACAAAGGTTGGGCAACGGTTAATGATCATTTGAGGAGAACTTTAAAACTACCAAATACAGGCCTTGCCGTATTATATGATATAGGAGAACCGCGCGATATTCATCCTCACAACAAAATGGATGCTGGTAAAAGATTAGCACTTTGGGCATTAGAAAAAGATTACAACGTAAAAACATCGGTTTATAGCGGACCACTGTATAAAAGTAAGAAGGTTAAAAAGGATAAAACGATCATCTCTTTTGATCATGCGAAGTCGGGTTTAATGGTAGGATATAAAAACCTGCTCGATGATACAATTTCAGTAAATGAACCATTAGAATGGTTTGAGGTTTTAAGTAGTGATGGTATCTGGTATAAAGCAAATGCCACTATAATCTCTAAAAATAAAGTAGCCGTTTGGAATGCTACTGTTTCAGAACCGCTAGAAGTGCGTTATGCTTGGTCAGGAAATCCTGAAGGGGCGAACCTTTACAATACGGGAGGTTTACCAGCAGCAGCTTTTAGTACAGAAGACTAAAGCAAGCTTATTTTTTAAACTAATTATGAATATTATTTAAGATAAAAGTATATGAATTTTGAAAGATCGATAGGTCATTTTGTAGGGTATAGTGTGTTGCTATTTTCACTATTTGTCTTAAGTGCATGTAATTCTAAGATCAAATTGAATGATACTCAAACAGTCGATGCAACCTTGCTATATAACGAGTCTTTTGATGAAAATTTAAATAATTGGAAGGTAGAGCAGATGCCGGGGGGAACAGTGCAAATCATCAATAAAAAGCTAGAAATATATGATGCTGCAGGATGTACTATTTGGTATACACAGAAGTTAGAAGGCTCAATTATGATAACCTATGATGCGACGGTCATTGATAACGGAAAATTACATGATCGTGTATCAGATTTAAATTGCTTTTGGATGGCTACAGATCTTGAAAATCCGACTAATTTATTTGAAAATTCAGCACGTCGAGGTGGAAAGTTTTCAAACTATGATTCGTTACAATTATACTATATGGGTGTTGGCGGACATAACAATACCAAGACCAGATTTAGACGTTACTTAGGTAATGGAGAAAGACCTTTATTGCCAGAACATGATTTAACGGCATCAAAGTTTCTTCTTAAAGCTAATACTACCTATAAAATTAAAATAATAGCCCATGAGGGCACCATTCAATATTATAAGGATGATTTGCTTATTGCAGATTTTCAAGATTCACAGCCTTATACTTCTGGGTATTTTGGACTTAGAACAGTAGATAATCATATGACCATTGATGAGTTTAAAGTATATAGGTTATCACCTGTCAATTAAATTAAAAGATCTTCTGTAAAGAAAACTTCTAGGATAATAAAAAAAGGAATAAAGGTTTTAATACCTACTAAACTTCATCTAAATTTTATAAACTCCATTTTATATAGCTTGTATCGTATTCTTTAACCAAAGATGCTGTGAGAAGCATTGTAGGCTACCTATTGTTCTAAAATGGATTATAGTTTATAGGCTTTGAATATTAATTTATCCTCGCGCTTTTCATTAAGTTTTATACTTGTTTCAAAGATTTTAGAACGCAAAAAGTATAATTTAATCCTATAAAAACAAGAGGCTCAACAGGTCTTTTAAAATCAAATTGATAAGTATTTTATGCTGTTTTTACATTCAAATTCAATCAGAATGAGCAGCGTTATTGTATAAAAATATTAAACGAATAGCCATTCTGGGAGTACCAAGAAAGTATAAGCATCATATGGAAGAATATAGGAAAGTTTACCTAGGCTAGAAGAGGAATAATTTAAAGACTACATGAATAAAATAAAACAAAAAATTGGAAACTATCGCTTTAGAATTTTAGGCTTACTATTATTTGCGACGACCATAAATTATTTTGATAGAAGCATTATTGGTGTTATGGCGCCAACACTTCAAAATATGTTTGATTGGACCAATGAAGATTACGCAAACATTATCATTAGTTTTCAAGTTGCCTATGCTATTGGTATGTTAACCATGGGAGGTATTATAGATAAATTAGGAACAAAAATAGGATACACATTAGCCATTGCCATATGGAGTTTATTTGGTATGCTTCATGCTGCGGTTAGACCTGGATTTAGTGTTATTGGTTTTAGTCTAGCTCGTTTTGGTTTAGGTTTTGGAGAGGCAGGTAATTTTCCTGCAGCAATAAAAACAGTCGCAGAATGGTTTCCGAAAAAAGAACGTGCTTATGCTACCGGAATATTTAATGCAGCAACAAGCATTGGAGCCATTGCAGCACCATTTGTTGTAGGGTGGATTGTTCATGAAGATGGTACCAATTGGCAGATTCCATTTTTAATAACAGGCGCTTTAAGTGCTATTTGGGTTTTTCTGTGGTTAAAATATTACAAAAAACCAGAGGATCATCCTAAAGTGAGCAAAGAAGAGCTTGAGTATATTATTAGTGATTCGGCCGTAGAAGTGAGTAAAGAAAAACTACCGTGGATCAAAATCCTAAAAAGACGAGAAGCTTGGGCTTTTGCAGTGGCAAAAACAACCGATGCTGTTTGGTGGTTTTACCTTTTTTGGGGTGCAAAATTTTTGGCAGAAACTTTTGGATTAAAACTAAAAGACATAGGAGTTCCATTCTTTATTATGTATGTTCTGGCAGATGGGGGTAGTATACTGGGAGGCTACTTATCGGGATATTTTATCAAGAAAGGATGGTCTGTAAATAAAGCTAGAAAAACGACATTATTGCTTTGTGCAATTATGATTTTACCCGTTTGTTATGTGGCTTTTGCCGAGAACAAATGGTTAGCTGTGTTCTTAATAGGAATTGGAGCAGCAGGGCATCAAGCATGGTCGGCAAACATATTTACCTTAGTATCTGACGTTTTTCCTAAAAAAGCCACAGCATCTATTGTTGGACTAGGAGGAATGATTGGTGCCGTAGCAGGTATTGTTAGTAATAAACTACTGGGTAAGTTTCTAGACCAGGCCGATAATACCGCTTATTTCTGGGCTTTTTTAGTGGCAGGTTCTAGTTATCTCATTATTTTAGGTATTGTTCATTTATTGATGCCGAAAATGATTCCGCTAGACGAAAATTTAAAACAAATTCTATAACTATATAATTAATATTAAATACAATTTTAAATGTCAAATACTTACGAAACACGTTATGCTTCACATCCTGAGGCTGTAAAAAAATATGATACAAAACAATTAAGAGAAGAGTTTTTAATAACAGATTTATTACAAGAAGATACATTGAAACTAGTCTATTCTCATTATGATCGTTTTATTACGGGTGGTGTTGTGCCAACAGCAAAGAAAGTGCTATTGGAAAGCATTGATCCATTGAAAGCTTCGTATTTCTTAGAAAGAAGAGAACTTGGTATCATCAATATTGGAGACAGTGGAACAGTTACTGTAGACGGAGAAGAATTTCAATTAGATCATAAGGAAGCGCTTTATTTAGGCCGAGGTAACAAGGAGGTATATTTCGCTAGTAAATCAGAAAAAAGTCCCGCTAAATTTTATTTAAATTCAACTCCTGCTCATAAAGCTTTTCCGAATAAAAAAATTGGAATTAATGATGTAGAGGTGGTAGAATTAGGGTCTCCAGAAACAGCTAATGCCAGAACACTTAGAAAGTACATTGTAAATAGTGTGGTAGACGTATGTCAATTGCAAATGGGAATGACGTCTTTAAAATCAGGGAGTGTTTGGAATACTATGCCAGCACATGTTCATGATCGTAGAATGGAAGTATACTTCTACTTTGAGATTCCAGAAGGGCAAGCGGTAAGTCATTTCATGGGACAACCTACAGAAACGAGACATATTTGGATGGATAATAACCAAGCTGTTATTTCTCCACCATGGTCTATACATTGTGGTTCAGGAACTTCAAACTATACTTTTATTTGGGGAATGGCAGGTGAAAACCTAGATTATGGCGATATGGATGTGTGTAAAATAACCGAATTAAGATAGAACTATGAGTATCTCATTATTTGATTTAAAAGGAAAAATTGCATTGGTGACAGGAAGTACTCACGGCTTGGGTATGGCTATGGCAATGGGTTTAGGAAAAGCAGGAGCTACTATTATTGTAAATGGTAACTCATCGCAAGACAAAATAGCTACAGCCTTAGCCGCTTATAAAGCAGAAGGTATCAATGCTTTTGGTTACAAGTTTAATGTTACAGATGAAGACCAAGTAAAAGCTGCTGTGAAAAGCATTGAAACAGAAGTAGGTACTATTGATATCTTAGTCAATAACGCAGGTATTATCAAAAGAACGCCACTCGAAGATATGGAAGTATCAGATTTTAGAGAAGTGGTAGATGTAGATTTGGTGAGTCCGTTTATTGTATCCAAACATGTTGTGAAAGGAATGATAGCTCGTAAAAGTGGTAAAATTATCAATATTTGTTCTATGATGAGCGAATTGGGTAGAAATACGGTTGGTGCCTACGCTGCAGCAAAAGGCGGACTTAAAATGTTGACGCAGAATATGGCGACCGAATGGGCAAAACACAATATTCAGATTAATGGAATTGGTCCTGGGTATTTTGCAACGACACAAACGGCACCTATTAGAGTAGAAGGGCATCCTTTTAATGATTTTATTGTGAATAGAACGCCAGCAGCAAAATGGGGAGATCCTAATGATTTAAGTGGTGCTGCTATTTTCTTAAGCTCTAAAGCAAGTGATTTTGTAAATGGTCATATTCTGTATGTAGATGGCGGAATTTTAGCAACCATAGGAAAACCATCCAATGAAAACTAAAACAAACAATGATGAACGTTAGTAAATTAGCCTTCTTTTTAAGTATAGGATTCGTATTACAATCTTGTGAGCCAGAAAAAAGTACCTCAGTTTTTATTGTTAAGAATGATTTGAATGTGGAGCGCTCTTTTGAGACGGTAGAACTTTCCAAAGAATTTTTAGCAGATAAAGATTTGAATACTGTTGGCATTAAAGATATTGAAACAGGCAAATTACAAATTATTCAATTGGTAGATACGAATGGAGATTCAATAGAGGATCAACTGTTGTTTCAGCCTACATTGGGGCCTAATTCTGAAAGAAGATTTGAAATCGTAACCGCAACAAAAGAAGAGCAACCTACTGCTCCCGACTATTGTTATTCTCGTTTTGTACCAGAGCGTACAGATGATTATACGTGGGAGAATGATAAAGTTGCTTTTAGAATGTATGGACCTACAGCGCAACAAATGATTGAAGATAGTATTCCTGGAGGAACATTATCTAGTGGCGTAGATGCATGGTTAAAAAAGGTAGAATACCCTATTATCAATAAATGGTATGAGAAGAATAGCAAAAGGGCAGGAGCCTACCATGAAGATACTGGTGAAGGTTTAGATAACTTTCATGTAGGATCAAGTAGAGGTGTAGGCGGTCTTGCCATAAAAGAAGATACGACGTACTACTATTCTAAAAATTTTACAGAATGGAAAACAATCACAACAGGCCCTATTAGAACTAGCTTTTATTTAAAACATAAGGACTGGAAAGCTGGTGAAAATCAAATTCAAGAATCAAAAATCATAAGTTTAGATCTAGGAAGTAATTTTTCTAAATTTGAAATTAGCCTTGAAGGTTCAGAGCATATTTCTGTTGGATTAACGCTGCATGAAAAAGATGGTGTTGTTACAGGAGATGCAAACAAAGGTTGGGTGAGTTATTGGGAGCCACATGCAGATTCAGAATTAGGTTCTGCAATCATAGCAAGTAAGAAATACTTTATAGATTATGAAACCTATGATACGAATATAACCGATTTAAGTAATGCGTATGCGAACTTAAAAGTTATAAATGAAAAGGTAGTTTACTACGCTGGTTTTGGTTGGAAAGAGAGTGGTCAGTTTAAAACAAAAGAAGCATGGGAGCAGCATTTAAATAGTGTTTCTGAAAAAATAAATAACCCATTAATCGTTCGTAAAGAGTAACAGCTAATCATTTTTGAATAATAATAGAAAACCCTGTAACGTTTTGTTACAGGGTTTTTTAGTTTTAGGAACTAAGAGCGATAAAAGAGCTGTTAGCTAATTATTTTTAGGTCTGTTTATTCTATAGATCAAACAATCTAGGTAAAAACATAGATATTTCAGGAATGTATAAGACCAGTAATAACACAATCACCATTATTGCTAGAAAGGGCAATAAGGGTTTAATTACTTGCGATACGGATATTTTGGCAACGCCACTACCCACAAAGAGAATAGTTCCAACAGGGGGAGTACATAATCCAATACAAAGGTTTAATACCATGACGATTCCAAAATGAACAGGATCCATACCTAAAGCTACGACTACAGGTAAGAAAATGGGTGTAAAGATGAGTACGGCAGGAGTAATATCCATAAACGTACCAACAATTAATAGGATAATATTGATCACTAAAAAGATGACAAACTTATTGCTAAATTGTTCTAGTAGAAAGTTACTCATAAGTTCAGGCACACTTTCAAAAGAAAACAACCATGACATCGCCATAGAAGTACAAATTAAGAACATAACTACCGCGGTAGTTTTGGCACTGGTCAATAATACACTAGGAAAATCTTTTACACGAATATCACCATAAATTAAAGCAAGAATTGCAGCGTATAAAACAGCAATTACGGATGCTTCTGTTGCGGTAAAAACTCCTGCAACAATACCTCCAACAACAATGAAAAGTAAAAGAAGGCTAAAGAAAGCCTTTCTAAAATACGTCCAGATTTCTTTTAATGGAGCTCTTTGTTCTTTTGAGAATTTTCTGCGGATAGCCACAAATGCAACGTAACCCATTAATGCTAGACCTAGCAATATTCCAGGTAAATAACCTGCAATAAATAAGGCAGCTACAGAGGCAGTACCGCCACTAGCTAAAGCATAAACAATTAAAATGTTACTGGGTGGAATTAGAAGCCCGGTAGTAGATGAGGTAATATTTACCGAAGCACTAAACTCTCTTGGGTATCCTTCCTCTTCCATTCTGTCTGTCATGATACTACCAATAGCTGAGGTTGCCGCAATAGCAGAACCAGATATGGCGCCAAATAACATAGACGCCAATACGTTCACATACGCTAGACCACCAGGTAAACTAGCAACTAATGATTTTGCAAAGTTGATAAGTCTATTGGCAATACCACCTCTTTTCATGATTTCACCTGCCAAAACAAAGAACGGAATGGCAAGTAATGCAAAACTATCAATACCGGTAATCATTCTTTGGGCTATGGTGGTGATGCCTGGTAAACTATCAATATTCAGGAGTAAACTAATGGTGGTAGAAATGCCAATAGAAAAAGCGACAGGCACTTTAAGCATTAATAAAATGAAAAAACTAACAAATAATACGATGATACTTATCACTTCAATACTCATAATTATTCGGTTATTTGGTTAGAATTAATTTTAGCTATGTGGTAGATAGAAAAACACATCATAAGCAATCCGCTAAAGGGGAAAATGCTATATACATATCCCAAAGGTATACGTAAGGTCCCCGAAAGTTGCTCTAAATCTAGGGTAGTATAGACTAAATTAAATCCGCCAATGACCATAACAATTAACGCGAATAAGAAGACACATACTTCAATTAAGAGCAGCACTTTTTTCTTTTTAGCCGATGAGAATTTTTGGTATAAAAAGTCCATCGATAAATGTTCTCTTTTTGCACTTAAATAAGCAGCTCCTAATATGGCAAGCCATATCAAAGAAAAGCGGGCAAATTCTTCGGTCCAAGAGAAGGACCTGTTTAAAAGGTATCTTGAGAATACCTGCCATAAAACGTCTAAAACTAATAATGCAAAAATAAAGATCAAAAGTACTTCCATTATTTTGCAAGTATTTTTAAAAAGGGTATCTAATCTATTCATCATTAGTTCTTTTTTATTTGTTCAATTAAGCTTGATAAATCAGGATTTTCCTTTTCAAATTCTTCTAAAACGGATTTAGATTTTTCAGCAAATAAAGATTTTTCAGGAATGATAATTTCTACACCAGCCTCCGTTGCTATTTTCATAGATTCTTCTACGGAATCATTCCAATATTTTTTTTCAGCTTCAGAAGATTCTTCGGCCGCTTCTTGTACCCATATTTTTTCTTGATCTGTTAACTTCTCCCAATATTTGGTACTTATTAAAAGTACATCTGGTACGGCAGAATGTTGATCTAAAGTATAGTATTTACTGACTTCAAAATGGTTAGAAGAAACAAAGGATGGTGGGTTGTTTTCTGCGCCATCCACAACACCTTGTTGTATTGCAGTATACAGTTCTCCGTAAGCCATTGGCGTAGCAGAACCTCCCATAGCATTCACCATATTAATAGCCATTTGGTTGTTCATTACACGAATTTTTAAGCCTTTTAAATCATCAGGAGTTCTAATGGCTTTATTACTCGTGTAGAAACTACGACTTCCTGCATCATAATAACATAAACCACGTAAATAGAATTTACTTCCCTTTTCTAAAATAGATTTGCCGATGGGACCTTCTAAAACATCAAATTGATGTTCTTTATCTCGAAACAAATAAGGAATACCCAGTACATGATATTCTGGGACAAAATTAGACATGGTGGCAGCACTAACTTTGGTGATAGCCACACTACCAATTTGTAATAACTCTAATACCTCGCGTTCAGATCCTAATTGACCATCAGGAAATATTTTAATCTTTAAAGTGCCATTAGATTTTTTGTCTAAAGACTCTTGGAATTTTAGAATCCCTTTGTGTACCGGATGTGTTTGAGGTAGGGTATGCGCTAAATAAAGTGTTTTAGTTCCAGACTCTTCTTTACACGATGTGATAAATAAAGCGAAAACAACCCAGAGTAGTGTATAGTATTTCATGATGTTTAGTTGAATTTAAAATAATTTACCGCGTTGTTATAGCAAATATCCTGGACCATTTTGCCTAAAAAGTTTAAATCATCAGGTACTAAGCCTTTGCGTACATCTTCGGCAAGTAAATCACATAAAATACGTCTAAAGTATTCGTGTCTTGGAAAAGATAAGAAACTTCTACTATCCGTAAGCATTCCTACAAATCTGCTTAATAATCCCATATTAGAAAGCGCATTCATTTGCTTTTCCATACCGTCTTTTTGGTCTAAAAACCACCAGCCAGATCCCCATTGCATTTTTCCGGCACATTCTCCGGTATTGTAATTTCCCATCATGGTAGCAAAAACTTCATTTTGCGAGGGATTTAAATTATAACTAATCGTTTTAGCCAGAATTCCCTCATGATCTAACCTTCCAAAAAAGGCAGACATAGATTTGGCATGCGTATTATCACCCATAGAATCACAACCAGAATCGGCTCCTAATTCCTCCAATAAACGAGTATTATTATCCCTAAGTGCTCCTAAGTGAAACTGTTGCACCCAGTTTTTTGCATGGTACATTTTGCTTAAATGGTATTGTATGCATGATTTGTAGCTATTTGTCTCAGCTTCAGAAAGCACGCTCCCAGAAAGTCTTTTTTTCAAAATAGTATTGGCTTCATCATCCGTAAAGTCAAAAGCATAAATTTGCTCTAGACCAAAATCAGACAAGCGACAACCATTAGTATTAAAGAAATCTACTCGTTCTTGAATCGCTTTTAATAAGTCCGCCAAAGTGTGAATAGGAAAAGAAACGCAATTTGCTAATTTTTCTAAATAACTTTCAAAAGATATTTTATTGATTAAGAAAAGCTGATCAGGTCTAAACGTAGGATATACTTTAGTGAAAAAACCTTGTTTTGCTATTTCTTGATGGTACGCTAAATCATCAATAGGATCATCTGTGGTACAGATAACTTCTACATTCATTTGTTCAAGCAGTTGCGCCGGAGTTTTATGTGCTAAAATAGTATTCGCTTTAGCATAAATTGCAGAAGCAGTACTTTCTTGTAAAATAGCATCAACATCAAAGTAACGTTTTAGCTCCAAATGCGTCCAATGAAATAAAGGATTTCGTAAGGTATACGGAACCGTTTCTGCCCATTTGTTGAACTTTTCTTCTTGTGACGCGTTGCCTGTAATATATTTTTCATCGATACCATTAGCTCTCATAGCACGCCATTTATAATGATCGCCGTTGAGCCAAGCATCAGAAAGATTTGCCATAGGCTTATTTGCTGCGATTTGCTTTGGGGATAAATGATTGTGATAATCAATTATAGGCATGTCTTTCGCAAAATCATGATACAGCTTTATGGCTATATCAGAATTCAACAAAAAGTTATCTGTAATAAAGTTCTTTGATGTTATGGAAGCCATTGCTTATAAACTGTTTTTAATACCTAATTCTAATCCTCTTAATTCCGCTAAACCGCGTAACCTTCCAATTCCTGAGTATCCAGGATTCGTTTTCTTATTCAAATCATCTAACATTTGATGTCCATGATCTGGTCGCATAGGTATTACGGCATCTTTTCTGCCTTCTTTAGCCCTACGCTTTTGCTCTATTAGAATTTCTTTAACCACACTATACATATCTACATCGCCTTCTAGATGGTTGGCTTCATAGAAATTACCTTGTGCATCTCTTTTGGTGCTTCTAAGGTGAATAAAGTGAACACGATCTGAAAAATGTTTAAATATTTGAACCAAATCATTATCATCTCTAACCCCTAAAGAACCGGTGCAATAGGTAATTCCGTTGGAAATATGTGGTACTTGTTCAAATAAATAAGCATAATCAGCCTCTCTGCTTACTACTCTAGGCAAGCCTAATATTGGAAAAGGAGGATCATCTGGATGAATGCACATTAAAACATTTTCTTGTGCAGCGATAGGAATAATTTCTTTTAAGAAAGCAACTAAGTTTTCTCTAAGTTTAGACGCATCAATAGTATCATAGGTATTTAATACTTTTTGAAACTGTTCTAAAGTATAACCTTCTTCTGCACCGGGTAAACCAGCAATGATATTGTTGATTAATTGCGTTTTATCAGCAGCTGATAGTTGGTCTAGATATGCTTTAGCTTCCGTTTTTTGAGTTGCTGAATAGGTGTTTTCTGCACCAGGTCTTTTTAAGAGGTAAAGTTCAAAAGCAGCAAAAGCAGTGACATCAAAACGTAGTGCTCTAGAGCCGTCTTCTACTTCATAATCAAGTGATGTTCTGGTCCAATCTAAAACAGGCATAAAATTATAACATACGATGTGAATGCCACAAGAAGCTAAATTTTTAATACTTTGTTTGTAATTTTCAATGTAGATTTCGAAATTACCAGAGCGTGTTTTTATGTTTTCATGAACAGGAATACTTTCCACAACACTCCATGTTAAGCCTACTTTTTCAATAATAGCTTTACGTTCTTTAATTGCAGCTACTTCCCAAACTTCTCCGTTTGAAATTTGATGCAATGCAGAAACAATACCTGTTGCACCTGCTTGTTTTATATCTGATAAGGATACGGGGTCATTTGGCCCGTACCAACGCCATGTTTGTTCCATACAATTTTATTTTTTCAATTAAACGCCACTAAATGCACTAAAACCTCCATCAATAGGAACTACAATACCTGTTACAAATTTTGAAGCATCTGCACATAAGTAATGTATAGTACCATTTAATTCGTCAGTTTCACCAAAACGATTCATAGGGGTATTTTTAATAATAGTTTCCCCACGATCCGTGTATTTACCCGTTTCTTTATCTATTAATAAATCTCTGTTTTGATTGCCAATAAAGAAACCAGGAGCAATGGCATTGACACGTAAACCTTCTCCGAATTTAGAGGCTAATTCTACAGACAACCATTTGGTAAAATTATCTATGGCCGCTTTAGAGGCAGAATAGCCAACAACTCGTGTAATAGCACTCTGTGCGGTCATGGAAGAGATGTTGATAATCACTCCTTTTTTATTTTCAACCATCTTTTTGCCAAACACTAATGCAGGTAAAATACTACCGAATAAATTTAAATCTACAACCTTTTTGAAGTCATCAATAGTCACATCAAAGATGGTCTGATCTACACCAATGGTTGCGCCCGGCATATTACCACCCGCAGCATTAATAAGCACATCTATTTTACCGTGTGTTGCTATAATTTGATCGGCAATTTCCTTTAAGCTAGTTTCATCTAAAACATTACATACATAACCAAACACATTGGCACTAACTTTTTTCAACTTTTCTAAAGAAGCATTTACGGTTTCCTCTCTACGGTCAAGTACAATTACGGTAGCACCATTACCTAGGAGGTAGTTAGACATTTCACCGCCTAAAACGCCGCCACCGCCTGTGATTAAGATTACTTTATTTTCTATATCAAACAAATTCATTCTATCTGTCGTTTTTCTTAGGTTATACTTCTAATTATGAAGCGTTACGAGTGTGTTTTAATCTAATTAAAAATTTACGTGTACGCACACGTAAATATAGACAGATTTTTTTCATTTTCACTATATTTACCAAAATTTGTGTACGCACACGAAAAATAATTCCAATTTGAAGATTAGCATATGATTACGATTAATGACATTGCAAAAGAAGCTAAAGTTTCAGCTGGGACTGTAGATAGAGTAATTCATGAAAGGGGAGGAGTTTCAAAAAAAACGGCGGCTAAAATAAAGTCCATTATAGCCAAGCATGATTTTCAAATCAATGCTATAGCTAGTTCTTTAGCATTGAATAAAAGAGTGCAAATTGCGGTGTTGATTCCTGATTATGATGCGGGGAATACATTTTGGAAATCACCAATGCTGGGTATTCTTAAAGCTAAAGAGGAGGTTAAAAAAATTGGTGCGAGTGTTTCTTATTTTAGTTTTAATCAATTTGACGAAGCTTCGTATGTGCGCCAATTTAAAGAAGTAATTGCCTCGAAACCTGACGCCTTATTATTGGCTCCATTGTTTGGGTCTGCCACTAAAGGTTTGGCAAAAGAATTGGATGATAAAGAGATTCCTTATGTGTTCTTAAACATTAATTTAGAGGGGTGTAATAATATTTCATTTATAGGGCAAGATGCTTATATGAGCGGATTTCTGGCAGGGAAATTAATGCAACTCTCCATAAAGGAGAAAAGCGCCATTGCTATTATGCAAACCAGAGCGAACCTTGACAATAACCATGCTATTTACAAGAGAATAAAAGGCTTTGAGGATTATTTTTCATCGAATAAACTCAGCGTACCGCTCTTAAATATCAACCTAGTTGATTTAGAAAATACCGAGGTATTAGCAGAAAAATTAAAGACTATGTTTGTTGAAAATCCCTATATAAAAGGGGTTTATGTTCCTAATAGTCGTGTATTTCGTTTTGTAAAGGCCATTAATAATACAAAAATCAACGATTTAGTGCTTCTTGGTTTTGATGGTACTGAAGAAAATGTAAAATGTTTAGAAAATGAAAAAGTAGCTTTTTTAATCTCCCAACAACCCTTTAAAGAAGCATATGAAGCTATTAAATTAATGGTTGATTTTTTAGTAGATAAAAAAGAATTAGACGAAAGAATTTATTCACCAATAGAGATTTTAACTAAAGAAAATGTGCAATTTAGTAAACATAGTAAATAAATAAGAAAAACAGTAAAGCTTATGAGCTCTACTGTTTTAGTTGTATTACGTTAATTCCGCTTTTAAGAAGAATTACCAGTTTATTCTTTTTTATTTTCTTCCCGTTAAGCAAGACTTTTTTTGGACTGGAAGAAATCGTAAATTCGGCAGACATTCCTTCTGGAATTTCTAGGGTGTATAGTTCAGATTTTTCACTCTTTTGGTATGTTCCAGAAATGATTCCATTTTTAGTAGGTACTTTAATCGTTGTATATGATAATTCTGCCAATTGAGGTTTTATTTCGGCAATTTTGAAACCTGCAGTTTTAGGTTTTATCCCCCACATGTAACGTGTTATAATATTTAACGGAGCGGTACCCCAAGCATGGTTCCAATCAGAATTTGGTTTGTATTTTACATCCCAAGCTTCCATGGTCATGGTAGCACCTACTTCCATCATATTCCACCAATTTCTGTCGCCTTCAGTTTCCGTAATCAAGTCAAAACCATATTGCGCTTCACCATTTTTAAAAAGACCTTCTAATAAATACTGAGATCCATATACACTGCAGGCCATACCTCTAGTTTTTACAAAAGCGGTAACACTTTCAACGTGTTCTTTGGGTACTAAATCAAAAGCCAAAGGCAACATATTGGCATGTAGTGAAGCATGTGTACTGTTCTCACCGTCTATATAATATCCTTTATCAGTATCAAATAACTTGGTGTTGATTACCTTTTTAACGGATGCTGCTTTATTTTTTAAAAAACTCACGTCTTCTTTTTTACCAAGAAAACCAGCAATTTCAGTCATCAATTTTAAATTATAATAGTAAAAAGAATTCACGACTGTATTTACGGGTACAATTTCATACCCATCTCTTTCACCTTCGGCAGTCGCTAGTTTCCATCCCGTATCTTTTTGTGCAGGAGGCCAATCTATAATATCTTTTATTTTAGTGTCTGGTTTTTTAAATCCTAGTTGTTTTATTAATTCTTGAGTTAGATGAGGAGAAGAAGAATTTATTAAGCCGTCTTCTCGTTCTAAATCCATTAAGGTTTTTAGTTTTAGATTTTCGTAATGTTTTTCAAGAGGAGCTAAGTCGCCCGTATACATATAATCGGCATGGAACATTAAAACGGTATGCAATAACCATTCTGTGGGCCAAGTAGGGTTGTCTATAAAATATTCATTAGTTCTACGACCTATACTGTATAAACTATCTACACTATAATGGCTTAATTGATTGATGTAGGCATCCGCTTCATAAGGAATTCTTTCGCGATCGCCATCAACATAATACCCGGTAAAGCTGGTTGCTTTTATCGTGTGTTTGCAAAGGTCCCAAATAGCATCTAACACCTTATCTGATGAGGTGAAATCGCTTGCGTTATCATGAAATCTATTGTGAACAGCCTTCTGAAAGAATTGTAATTCTTCCATTGGAATCGTTAAATTGGCTACTTCGCAATACCTGAATGGCATAATGGTACCCAGAGTTTTTGGGAGTAGTATAGCCGCTCCGCTTGTATTCCTTTTATCAGGAGTAAGACTTAGATCCATTTTTTTATCTGCTGATAGTCCATTTAAAACTACTTTTTGATAGCGGATGGTTCCTCCAGGATTTCTGTCTACCTTATTTTGATCGTTTAATTTTTCACCCAAATGGAAAACTAAAGAATCGTTCTGAGTCTTTTTGCTTTCTAATTGAACCGTACCAAAAAAGGCTTTTCCAAAATCTATAAGGTAAGAACCTTCTCCTAGTTTAGTGATTTTTTTAGGAGCAACTAAAGTGGTTTCTAACTGTATTTTTTCAGGACTATCTTGAGCTTGGTTATTGGCAATAAAAGTAATAAAAAGGAGTAAAGTAATATACTTTCTCATAGTATGTTGTACTAGAATAATTGATCAAAAATTTATAATTTAGGATTTGAAACTATGGTATTATTGTACATAGCGTCTAAGCCCATTTGTATGCAAACAGCAGTATTTGCGCCTGTAACAATATCAGAGATGGGGGTTGTATTGGAAATAATACTATCTCTAAAATCAATTAAAGCTTGTTCACTTGGTTCTAAATGTTCCATAACAATTGGAATACCTAAACCTTCTTCCCATTTTAGAGTGGCTCCAGATACGCCATCAAGAACCCCTATTTCTTTTTTTTCATTTCCTTCTGGGTAAAACCATGCTTTTGAATATTCTAAAATAATAGAACCTTTATCGCCTTTAACGCGTATTTTGTATCCATCTTTAGCATTGCTAGTTAAACAGGTAAATGTTGCTTTTACGCCACTCGGGTAGCTGTAGATTAAGTGAATATTATCAAAAGTTTCACGGCCATCTTTCCAATAATCTACACCACCAGCACCCATTACTTGATGAGGTACTTCATCTAAAACCCAATTTGCAAAATCTATTTGATGAGAGCAAAGCTCTGCGAGTAATCCTCCGGAGTATTCACGGTACATACGCCAATTAATAGCTCTTTCTAACGCTGGCTCTGGAACCATACGTCTCCAATCTCCATGACGGTTCCATTGGCACTCAAAGGAAGCAATTTTTCCTATTTTTCCATTTTTTATCAAGTCTACTACGTGGGTGTAAAGCCTAGAGCTGTGGTATTGATGACCGGTTTGGAATATCGTATTCGATTGGCTTACTTTCTGAGTTAATTGATCAATTCCCTCATAACCTTTTGCCATTGTTTTTTCGCAATAAACATGCTTTCCAGCATCTAATGCCTCCATAGCAATTTGAGAATGGGTGCTAAAAGGTGTGGAAACTAGAATGGCATCAATAGTTTTATTATCTAATAATCTACGGTAATCATCATATCCTTTTGCTTTTCCTTTTACGGCTTTTAATCCTTGTTCTAATCTAAAAGGTAAAACATCGCAACATGCGCTCACATTAAATTTATCAATTTTATTAATATTAGATATCATTCCAGTTCCTCGGTCACCGGTGCCTATAATTCCAATAGTTAAAGTATCATTTGCATTTTTAAAATCAAGAACGTTTCCTAAAGCTACTGCAGATGTTGATAAAGCTGCTGTTGCAACAGACCCTTTGATTATAAATTCTCTTCTTTTCATGTAAAACTTTTAGTGGTGTTATAGGATAATATTAGATTTTTCGGATGATTATACGGATTTAATCTCCCATCCTGGTTCGTACGTTCTAGACCATAATTTCATGGCTTCTCTATTAAATATACGTCCTGTAGTTTCATCAACTTCAAAAGAATCATCTATGCGGTACGCAATATTTGCATAATGTGTAAGCATTTGACTTATAGCACCTTGATCAATAGGAGAGGTTAATTCTGCTTTACCTCTAATAGCGTCAAAGAAGTTTACGGTATGTGCTGCAGAAAGCTGTCCGCCACCACCTAAAGCATTCCCATCTTCTATACCAGGAACAACATTTTCTCTGATTAATTCCCCTTTAAGGTTGTATAAACGGTAGCCATCACGATCTATTTTTGCAGAACCTTCTGATCCGTAAACAATAGTACCTCTTCCAGCGCCATATTTGTCATACCCATTACGGCTACGACCATCCCATTGGATTGTTTTTTTATCTGCAAAATTAAAGGTAGCTTCCATAGTATCATACATTTCCCAACCATCGTCCTTGTATTGGAATTTTCCTGCATTAATGCCTACATGTTCTGGGTATTCTACATCTAAGGCCCAACGTGCAATATCTAATTCATGTGTCGCATTATTACCCATTTCGGCAGTACCATAATCCCAACCATACCAGTGCCAGTTATAATCCCAAGTGTTGTCTGTATACGCTCTTCTAGGAGCAGGACCCTGAAATAAATCCCAATCTAAACCAGCAGGTGGATTTGCTTTTACTTGATGCGGAACCGCACCTCTTTTACTGGTATAAAAGGCAATTGCTTTGTAAGCATCACCAATAACACCATTATGTATGTCTTTTATAATCTCTTGCGATTGTAATGAAGAACGTTGTTGGTTCCCCATTTGCACTACCTTATTGTATTTTTTCTGGTAAGCAACCAATAATTCTCCTTCCTCAGGATTGTGGCTACATGGTTTTTCTAAAAACACATGTTTCCCTGCTTGCATTGCCATACAGGCACCTGGAGCATGCCAATGATCGGGAGTTGCCATAAAAATAGCATCTACATTTTTATCATTGATGATGTTTCTAATGTCGTTTTCTAATTTTGGTTTTGCACCAATAGATTTAGAAACATTTGCAGCAGCTTTATCGCGCTGACTTTTCATAACGTCACATAAGTAAGATAGTTCAATATTGTTTTTCTTATCACCCATAGCAGAGATATAGGCATTGTATCGTCTTCCTAAACCTTGAATAGCGACATGGATTCTGTCATTTGAACCTATTATCTTTGAGTAGCTCTTTGCAGACATTGCATTTACGCTATGGCTTCCTAAAGTAACCCCTACAGCTCCAATAGCTGTTTTTCTTATAAAATCTCTTCTGTTTGACCCCATCTTCTTATTCATTTATAGTATTAATTGGACGAATTTTTACATTTTTAAAGGACACCAAATCACCATGATCTTGTAATAATATTTGTCCTTTTTCTAAAGCACCAAAATTTGGCCATTTTTCATATTTACTTTCAGATACTAATTTTAAGTACTCTTCACTATTTCTTTCGTATTCTAAAACTTTTACATCATTTAACCAGTGTTCTACATGGTTGTCTTTAGATATAATATAGGCGGTATTCCATTCTCCGATTGGATGAATAGGTTTATTGGTGTCTGCTTGTATCAAATCATACAAGGAAGAAACCGTTCTACTACCATCATGATTACCAAGCTTAGCATCAGGATGTAAGGCATCATCTAAAATCTGATATTCCAATCCAATAGAAGAACCATCACCTTTATTTAATTCCGTATCTACATAATACTTTATACCACTATTTGCGCCAGGTGTTAATTTAAAATCTACAGTTAATTCAAAATCAGCATACAATTCATTCGTAACGATATCTCCGCCAGCAGTAGATTCTCCGCCACCAGAAGCTAGAACACTTAAGATACCATCTTCAATTTTCCAGCCAGTTTCAGGAAACTTTTCTAGTTTAGCACCACGCCATCCCTCAGTAGTTTCTCCATCCCATAATAATTTCCAGCCTTTCTTCTTCTCATCGATGGTCAATTGGTTTTTTGTGTTTATGGGTTGGATAGGTGATTTTCTGCTGTATTTAGCAAGACTATCCGTAAGAATCTTTACGTTTTTCCAAATAATCTCAGTTCCTTCTTTTTTATCAGCATGTATTTCATGAACCTGTAAGCATATGAAACCACTTCCTGTTTTCCCATCAATTAAATAAGCAGCAGGGACATCATTAATCCAAGTTTTTAAGGTGTCACCAATCGCTTCAATTCTATAGTGGTTCCAATCATTTTGCTTAAAAGCTTTTTGTGCTGCAGGGTTGCCATCTAACGGGTTTAACCAACCACGTCTAGATTCATCATAAATACCACCACTCCATGCTCTATCAGAAGGGTCTATCTCTACTTGATAGCCATGAACTCTTCCGTCTCTATAATTAGGAAAACTGTTGCTGCGTATTTGTATGCCAGAATTCATGCTAGAATCTACCTTATAATCTAATTCTAAAATAAAATCGCCATACATTTTATCAGACGTTAAAAAAGTATTTGGAGTATCATGAACAGTACTCCCTACAATTGCTCCATCTCTAACTGTGTATTTTGCAATCCCTCCTTTTTGGTTCCATCCATTTAATGTTTCTCCATCAAATAAGTTTATCCAAGGAGTGTCATCTTTCGGTTCGTTCTTACAGTTAAAAAATAAGGATACTACACATAAGAGTAGTATTCTATTGAAGAAAATGGAATTTTTCATGGTAAATTTTAGTTTGTTAATAAGTTAGGCAAATTAGTGTATCTGTTGTTTTTTTGGATGGATAAATCAATCCAAACCATGGACATACTATTTAAAATGGTTTCTAAAAATAATGTATCATAAATTAATATTTAGAATTTTAAGCCTAATATTTTTATAATAAAGTGCTTTTAAACTTCTGTTTTTTGTGAAATTGGCAACTATATTGAATTTCATATAGCAATTTTGTCCATATATCAGAATAATATGTCCATCCATTAACAGGCTCTTAACATTACTTTAGCGAACAATTAACTTAACATAGAATAAAATGGAAAAACTAAAACTATTAATGGTTACCTTATTATTGGGTTTGTCATCAACATTATTGGCGCAGACTAAGGTGTCTGGTGTTGTTGCAGATGAGTTGGGTATGCCCATTCCGGGAGCAAACGTAGTCGTAAAAGGAACAACCAATGGGACTGTTACGGATTTTGATGGAATTTTTGAAATTGAAGCGAGTAGTGGAGCAACTTTACAGTTTTCTTATATAGGATACAGTACGAAAGAAGTAGCTTATAAAGGACAATCTTCCTTGAATGTAACATTGTCTGAGGATACAGCATTGTTAGATGAAGTCGTTGTTATTGGTTATGGTTCAGTAAAGAAAAGTGATTTAACAGGAGCGGTTGCTTCTTTAAGTGCTGAGAATTTAACGGAACAAAAGAAAACAGATATTGGTCAAGCACTACAAGGTAGAGTTGCTGGGGTAGATGTTAGAACATTAAACTCAAAGCCGGGTGCACCTCTTAATATACAAATTAGAGGTAATACGGTTATCACTGCCAACCAAGGTGGCGAAAGAGATGGGGTTAGTGATGATTTGAGTGATGATCCAGATCAACCATTATATGTTGTAGATGGAATCTTCTTTGATGATATTAATGTATTAAACCCTTCTGATATTCAGCAAATGGATATCTTAAAAGATGCTTCTGCAACGGCAATATATGGTTCTAGAGGAGCTAATGGGGTGGTTATTATTACCACTAAGAATGGTATTGAAGGAAAAACAGTATTTACTTATGAATCTAGTTTTGGTTTGCGTTCTGCAACGAATATACCAGATATGCTTAGTGGAGATGAATATGTTGGTTTCGTAGATGACGTGTTACGTGCTAGAGAATGGTTAAACACTTCAAGAACAGTAGCAGATTATAATAATGTAACTATAGACCGTTCTACAGAATATTTTAGTAGCAACGGCAATCAAGAGGTAGCAAATGTAGCTAGCGGTAATTATACTGATTGGATGGGCTTATTAAGAAAAACAGGAGTTCAAACAAGTCATACTGTAGGTATGTCAGGAGGAGCAAATGGTTTAGTATATAGTGGTTCTTTAGGTTATTTGCATGATGAAGGTGTAATGGGGATTGAAGAATTTGAGCGTTATAATATTAGTGCTTCTCTTTCAAAAAAGGTGTCAGATAAACTTACCGTAGGGATAAAAACATATTTAGCATTATCAGAACGTGAGCAAGGAAGTAGAGAATTATTTAGAAGTTCTTTACGATTAGCTCCTACTGTGAGTGCTTATGACGCTAATGGAGAACCTGTTCTTGCTCCAGATGCACAAGATGACCGTTTTCTTAATCCGCTTTATGAAGCAGATGGTGCTTGGAGGGTTAATGACAGATCTTTAGATGTAATTGCAAACGTATTTTTGAATTATAAGCCAAAAGAATGGTTAAATCTTAAAACGCAATTCTCTCCCAATGTAAGTGCCAAGCGTTTTGGTGAGTATCGTGGTTTGTTGACAAAATCTTCCAGAAATGATGAAAGCAGAATAAGATCTTATTATGATACAGGGTTAAATACTTCATACACTTGGGATAACATTGCTGATTTTGATTTTGATATTGCAGAAGGTCATAATTTAAAAACAACCTTAATTACCTCTATCTATTATAACAACGAAGAAGGAAGTAATATTCAAGTTCGTGATTTTGATACCGATGCTTACTTATTTTTTAATACACAAGCAGGAGCAGATACGCCTAATGATTATGGAACTTTTTATTCTAAAGAAACCTTATCTTCTTTTGCAGGTCGTTTAAACTATAATATTAAAGATAGATATCTTTTTACAGCAACAGGAAGGTATGATGGTTCTTCTAAATTATCAGAAGGAAATAAATGGGCATTCTTTCCATCGGCAGCCTTTGCATGGAAAGCAAGTGAAGAAGAATTTCTTCAAAATACAGACTGGTTAAATAATTTAAAATTACGTGTAAGTTATGGGGAGTCTGGAAATGATAAAACAGTAAACCCTTACAGTTCGTTAGCATTTTTGAGTCAAACAGGTTATTTGTTTGGCGATGAGTCAAATATTGGAAAAGTGGTTTCAAACTTATCTAATGCAGATTTATCTTGGGAAATTTCTAAAGAATATAATTTCGGATTAGAAGTAGGTGTGTTAAACAACAGAATAAGTTTAGGATTTGAATATTACAATAAGAAGACAGAAGGTAGTGTTCTTGCGCGTCAGTTATCTTTCATAACTGGTTTTGGAGATGAAGAAAATACGCCAAGTGCAATTGGTAATTTTGGTTCTGTACGTAATAGCGGTATAGAAGTAACTCTAAATACTGTGAATGTTAGAAATGATAATTTTACTTGGAAAACGAATATCAACTTCTCAAATAACAAAAACGAAATTCTAGAGCTATATGGAGGTTTAGATCAAATAACTCTTAGCGATTCTCGTCTTAATGGTGTGTTACAAGTAGGTTCTCCTATTGATGCTGTATTTGATTATGAAGTTGATGGTATCTGGCAAATAGATGAAGCTGCAGAAGCTGATGCTTTAGGAAGTATACCAGGGCAATATAAGTTTGTAGATCAATTAACGGTAGATACTAATGGTGATGGTGTAGCAGATGCTACAGATGGTGTAATTAATCAAGATGATAAAAGAGTTATAGGTTCACAATCTCCTGATTGGATAGCGGGTATGACCAATACCTTTAGTTATAAAAATTTAGAACTTAATGTTCAAGTGAATACGAGACAAGGGGTATTCGGACATTCAGAATTTCACCAGAATTTTGCAACGTTTAATGGCGATAAAGCGATATTTAATAGCCTAGACCAAGATTATTGGACCCCTAACAACCCAGGTGGTAAATATCCTTCACCTGAATATGGGGAGTCAAATCCTTGGTTCTATGAAGATATGTCTTTTGTTAGAATAGCGAATATTGGCATGGCATATGATTTCCCAGACACTCTTTTAGATAAATTTAAAATGTCAAGTTTACGTATGACTCTAAACGTTCAGAACCCATTCACATTTACGGATTTTGAAGGTCCAGATCCAGAAACGGGATTACAGAACTCCTATAATATGGGGTATTCTGTAAAAACAATATTGTTCGGTCTTAAGTTATCCTATTAATTTTTAAACTAGAAAAAGATGAAATTATTAAAAAACATAAATAATGTTATAGTCTTGTTCGCTGTTCTGGTAACAACAAGCGCATGTAATGACTATATAGAGGAAGATATTTACTCAGATATTACCAGTGAGAACTTTATTGATCAAGATAATGCAGATCAATTAGTGGTAGGTGTCTATACAAGTATGCGTACAGTATATAGAGATTACACCTTTAAATTTGATGGTACAGATATTTTTGCGAACAAAGGAGATCTTTCTTCGCTTTCTGCAACCAATGATTATTTTAATTTAACCTCTAGTGCAGGGCAATCTGTTTGGGCAAATAACTATGGCGTTATTGGTAAAGCAAATTTTGTAATTAACCGTTATGAAAATCAAATCCAATGGAGCGATTCTAATTTAGAGGCTAAAGCATATGGTATTGCACAGGCAAAAGGATTAAGAGCATTGGCTTATTTTAATTTAGTGCAACAATATGGTGGTGTGGTTCTAGAAGTTGAGGAAGCGCAGAGTATCCGTACTGATTATGTAAGGTCTTCAGAGCAAGAAACGTACAATCTTATTATTTCAGATTTAGAAGCGGCTATACCAAGCTTGGAGGAAGCTCCAGAAACTGGACGTTTTTCTAAAAGAGCAGCACAACATGTATTAGCAGACGTATACCTTACAAGAGCCTACACTTCTTTTGGCGAAAGTACAGATTTTGCTACGGCAGCAGCATTAGCAGAAGAAGCAATAAATGGCTATGATATTAGAAGTCAGTCTTTTGCTGAGCTATTTGCGTATGATAATCAAGTAAATGATGAAGTGCTTTTTGCAATGCAATGGGGTACTAGTGGTTTTACAGCAGACAAGGATAACAATAAGCATTCGTTATTTATGAATCAAGTGTCTAATTATCCTGGTGTTAACAGAGCAACAACGCCTTACGGGTTTAGTGATTTTTCAATGATGCCAACACCATTCTATTATTCTTTATTTGCGGCTAATGATAGTAGAGATGATGTTACTTTTCATAGAGCCATTTTAGCTGATGCAGATGATGAGCTGAAAGATGCTAGCGGAAATTTATTAGATAATATAGTGGCTGGAGATACCGTAGTGTATTATCCAAAAGTAGCTTTAGATGCAGCAGAATTAGTAGCACATTTAGATCGTCATTGGGTATACCAGCCAGATGAGTATTTATTTGGAAGACCAGACGCCATAGCAGGTGTAAACTATTTGTACACTTTAAATGCAGAATTGACCAACTTTCCAATTTTCAAAAAGTTTGATGATGAAGATTTTAATGAAACAAGATTGGGAGCACGTGATACGTATGTATTTAGAGTAGCAGAAACGCATTTAATAGCAGCAGAAGCTTATTTAGGAGCAGGAAATTCTTCTCAAGCGTTATTTCATATTAATAGGGTGCGTGAAAGAGCTACAGGTGTGGCTAATGAATATACATCAATTACTATAGATGATATTCTTGATGAGCGTGCTTTAGAGCTTGCAGGTGAAGATAATAGATGGGCGGTATTAAAGCGTACTGGTAAGTTAGAAGAAAGAATAACGCAATATAACCCTCAAGTTATAGATCACGGAGCATTTGATGCAAGTACTCATTTATTACGTCCGATACCAGCTAGTGAGCTACAATTATCTCCAGAGACGATGACTCAAAACCCTGGATACTAATTAGCTAAATGAATTAATTTTTAGTGATTTTAATTTTTTAGTCTATAGGCAGGCGAGAAATTGCCTGCCTATTTTTTAAAAATTCTATTCCCGTTTTTAAGTCTTTTATAGATCAAAATTATGACGACTACTCTTTATAAAAAAAATGTGGCAATGACTTTATGTGCCATAGCTTTTTTCCTATTTTTTTCGTGTTCAAAACCTCATATAAATCAGTACTTTTTAATTATTGGTTCTTCAGCTAATCCTGTTGAATTAGAGACCATTAATGATCTTAAAAAAGATTTATCTAAGGTTGTTTCAGAAGAAATTTTAATTCTAACCGATGAGGACGAAGTACCCACGTCAGGGACAATTTTTGTCTTAGGGACAACAACATCTAATACACTACTAAAAGATTTAGCAGCGGCTAAAAAAATAACATTGTCTGCAGAATTGCCAGGATCAAGAGGAGGAATTTGGGCAAAAACAAACTTAGAAAACGGACAAGAAGCAATCGTTATTGGCGGGTCTGATGTAGAAGGACTGCAATACGCAATTTATGATTACGCAAAAGAAATTTTAGGAATAGATCCTTTTGAATATTGGACAGGGAAAATGCCTAGCGCCAAATCTAAAACGGCTATTTACGATTTTAAAGCAAAAACTATAGCACCACCAAAAGTACCTATTCTAGCCTATTTTGAGAATGATGTAGATGAATTGGCAAATTACCGAGGTAAACTTTTAGAATATGATTGGGAGAGTTATACAGAAATGATAAACTCTTTAGTACGCTTACGTTACAATGCAATCCAATTTTTTGACATGTTGGGCAGGCCAGAATTTTTTGTAAGACCTGAATATAAAAAATTAAACCCAAACTATCAGATAGATATTGAATATCTAGACAAGATGATAGACTACGCCAAATTGAAAGGCATGAAAATTCAAATAGATTTTGAATTAGGGTATCAAATACATCCAATGGATGAAAGTAAAGCAGAATGTTGGGCAACGTATAAAGAAGACTGGATCACTGCGTGGAAATATTATTTAGAAAAAACACCATTAAGTAAGACGGATATTTATGTGCTACGTCCTAGAAACCAAGTTTGGGATTGGGAATATAAAAGCTCTTGTGGCGAATCTAAAATTGATGTTTTTAATGAAGTTTATGAGGCCTTTGGTGCTCTTGTAGATCAATACAATCCTGAAGCTATAAAAGTAGCCATCTGTTATAGTGATGGGATGGAAATGTTTAATGAAGGGTTCAGTCCTCCAAAAGATTGGACTGTAGTTTGGTCAGACCATGGTTTTGGAACCTTTGACCACGAAATAAAGGATACAAAAGGATATGATTTTGGTACTTATATGCATGCAGGGTATTGGTTAAATCACACTGTTCATAACCCGTATCCAGAGCTTGTTGAAACAGTAATGAAAGACATGTTTCAAAAATATGAAGCAGATAAATATTGCTTAGTTAATGGACAAAACTTTAGACCATTCTTATTAAATCTTGAGGCTTATAGTCAAGTTTGTTATGATCCAGAAACTTTTACAAGTGATGGTTTTTATAAAAATTGGACAGAGCGATATTTTACTCCCGATGTTGCAAAGCATGCCGTTACTTCAATGCAATATTTACATAAAGCACAGGAAGGCAGAAAAGGGTATGTAGAACATTTATGGGAAATTAGAGAAGCGGTCTCCTACCTTTCAAATGCTCCAATAGTGCGCCCAGGAAAAACACCAATTCCTTTTGATTATGAGCGTGTTCTAGGGGATTTGGAAAATACAGCAAGAACCAAATCATATCTAGAAAAAGCATTTGCTGAAGCTGAAACAGGCTATGAAAAAGCAAATAAGAGGGATGCTTTTTACCATTCCTATATTTTACTTCCAGTGCAATTATACTCAGATTTAATTGCGTTTGAAACAGCGCTTCATGAAATGGCAAAGCTTAAAAGTCAATACGAAACTACAAAGGATAAGAAGTTCCTAGCAGAAGCCATAACAATACTTCCAGAAGCGAAAAATAAACTTAAGATAGTTTTTGATCATAGAAGCTCGGGAGATTTAGATGATAAATGGAAAGATTGGTATTCTATTGCTATTCGCAGACAGAATAATGGTTTTCCAACCTATGAGATGTTAGATGCCATTGAGGCAAATCTTAAAAAAATGACACTATAAATCAAGGATGATGAGATTGATAAAAACACTTAAAACCAGCACTGCTTTACTAGGCATTTCTCTCCTTTTACTAGTTTCATGTAAAGAGGAACCAGAAAATACTTTAGCGACTACAACCGTTAAGGAAGCGGTAGACTATACGGCAAAAGTATATCCATTATTAGATTCAGAGAATTCTAGATGGTTTTTCTTTTCGTCTGCAAACCGTCCTTTCGGAATGGTAAATTTAAATCCAGATACCCAAATAGGAGGTGCTTGGGGTAGTGGTTATCGTTATAAAACAGATACCATTAAAGGCTTCAGTCATATTCATGCATGGCAACTATCGGGAGTTTCTGTAATGCCGGTTACCATTAACGAGAATACTAAGGAAGCTATTTACACCGATTTTTATTCAAAATTCAGCCATGAAAAAGAACAAATTACCCCTGGTTATCATTCGTTAGAGTTAGATAGGTATCAAATAAAAGCAGAATTAACGAGTACAAAAAGAGTAGGCTTACATCAGTATGAATTTCCTGATATTAGCAACAAGGCTATATTATTTAATTTAAATACGGTATTAGGTCCTTGTAAAAATATAGAAGGGTTGTTGGAGCAAAATAATAGTAAAGAACTTTCTGGTAAATTAATAATGACTCCTACGCATCGAAGGCCAAAGCCTGTTACTGTTTATTTTAAAGTAATACTAGATACAGAGATAGCTTCTTTAGAACAAGATGAAGAAACCAAGAATTATCTTATCAATTTAAAAGATACAGCACGTTCGGTAGCAATGAAGGTTGGTATTTCTTATACCTCAGTGGCGAATGCAACTACTAATATTGATAAAGAATTACCAAACTGGGATTTTAATGAAATTGTTGATGAATCAAAAAAAGAATGGAATAATCTATTAGGTAGAATTGAAGTAAAAGGTGGTTCTGAAAAAGATCAAAGAAGATTTTATACAGATTTATGGCATGCGCTTCAGGGCCGTAGAATAATTAGTGATATAAATGGCGCATACCCAGATAATACAGGAAAAGAATTTAGGGTAGGACAATTGCCCTTAGATGCTAATGGTAAACCAAAATTCAATCAATATAATTCTGATTCTTTTTGGGGAGCACAGTGGACTTTAAACACCTTATGGGGGCTCGTTTATCCTGAAATTATGGAAGAGTTTACGTATTCATTAATGCAATATTATAAAGATGGAGGACTCATCCCAAGAGGGCCGTCAGGAGGAAATTATACCTATGTAATGACAGGAGCATCTGCGACTCCGTTTATGGTGAGTGCCATTCAAAAAGGTATTGTGAAAAATGATATTGAAGAGATGTATCAAGCTTTAAAAAAGAACCATATGCTCAATGGTATCATGGGGAAAGCAGGGTATGAACATACTACAAACTTAGGAGGTGGTTTAAAATACTACATAGAAAATGGTTTTGTTCCTTATCCTATTCCTGAAGGAGATTTTGGGAGCCATCAAGATGGCGCAAGTATGACGATGGAGTATGCCTACCAGGATTGGACTTTAGCGCAATTGGCGAAAAAATTAAATCATACGGAAGATTATGAGTATTTCATGAAAAGAGCATCAAATTATAAGAATGTTTTTGATACAGAAATGGGTTGGATGCGTCCAAAAAATGTTAAGGGAGAATGGAAAAAAGACTACGATCCTTATCAGGTTGAAAACGGCTTTATAGAGTCAAATGGAGCGCAATCTACATGGTTTGTACCACATGATTTAAAAGGCTTGGCTTCATTAATGGGAGGAGAAGAAGCCGCAGTAGAGAAGTTACATATGCAATTTGAAAAAGCGGAAAAATTAGGCTTTACGGCAGGTTCATCTCACGCTCTTGAATTGCACCCTGAATATAGTAGAATCCCTATCAATTTTGGAAATCAACCGTCCATACAAACTTCATTTGTGTTTAATCAATTAAACAGACCAGACCTTACACAATTTTGGACACGTAAAGTAATTGCAAAAACGTTTAGTGGTTTATCGCCATCAACAGGGTATAACGGTGACGAAGATCAAGGTTTGATGGGAAGTTTGAATGTATTGCTTAAAATTGGTCTTTTTCAAATGAATGGCGGAACAGAAGAAAACCCTGAATACCAAATAGGCAGCCCTATTTTTGACGAAATAACCATAGCCTTAAATCCGAAGTATTACGCCAATGGTTCTTTTAAAATAAAAACGATTAACAATAGCCCAACAAATGTGTATGTAAATAAGGTAACCTTAAATGGTACTCCAATAGATAATTATAAAGTTTCACAAAGTGAGGTTATTTCTGGTGGAGAATTACGATTAGAAATGTCTGATAAACCTAATAACTAAAATGAATTCTAAATATATAGTTGTAGTACTACTTTTTGTTTGCTTTTCTGCATTTTCACAATTGAAAAATAAACCAGAACTCAACGAAGAATTCATGGATATGGGGTTCGGAATTTTTGTGCATTGGAGCCTGGATTCACAACTGGGGAGCGTTATTAGTCATTCTTTGGTGGGAGCCTCAGATGATTATGTGAATAAATATTTTAACGAACTTCCTAAAACATTCTATCCAGATAAATTTGATGCCGATGAATGGGCGCGCTTATTTAAAGTAGCAGGAGCAGAATATGTTGTTTTTACCGCAAAGCACCATAGCGGTTTTTGTATGTGGGATACAAAAACCACCGATTTTAATATCATGAATACGCCCTATGGTAAAGATATTGTTGGAGAATTAATAACAGCATTACGTAAGTATGATCTAAAAGTAGGTATCTATTTTTCTCCTGAAGATTTTAGCTTTATCCATAAGCAAGGGCATTTAATTTCACGTAAAGGGCCAATGACGCAAATTTCAGCGAATAAAGAGCTTTTTGAATATGATAAAACACAGGTTAAAGAACTCATTAATAATTACGGACCTATCGATGTGATGTTTTTTGATGCTTTCGATGCAAAGCCAATGGCGCAATATGTTCATGAAATAAATCCAGATATTGTGGTGACTAGAGGTGAAATGAGTACTCCAGAGCAATCTATTCCTGGTGGTGCTATGCCTGGACCTTGGGAAACGTGCATGACAATGGGTACGCAATGGCAATACAAACCAACAAATGAAACCTATAAAGATGGTTCAGAATTAATTGAAAAATTGATTGAAATTAGAGCTAAAGGCGGAAATTTCTTGATGAATATAGGGCCAAAACCAGATGGCGAAATTCCTATTGAACAAGAAGAGCGCTTGCGAGAAATAGCACTTTGGATGTATGTGAATGAAGAAGGGATAAAAAATGTAAGACCAGTACCTACTATTGTTAAAGATGGTGCTATGTGGTTTACAAAAGGTACAGATGAAAACACCGCATATGTGTTTCTTACCGGACAGAAAGATTGGTTTAAAGGTTTTAGAAGAGATTTTCTTTTAAAAAATATTAAATCAACGAAAAAGACTACTATTTCTGTATTAGGGCAGAATGATTTGGTGGTTGAGTATTGGCCAGAAAATACGCCGACGTCTCGGTTTATACAACATAAAGATTTGTTAGAAATATCAATAAGTAGAGCGCAAAGGCTTTATAATGATAAAATTTGGCCAAACCCAATAGTGGTAAAATTAACCAATATAGAATTTATTAAGAAATAAGATTTTTTGTGATATCGAATTATAAATAAAGACCAATGAAGAACGACGTTTGTGGTAGGAATTTTTATTTGAGTTTAGGTTTTGTAATTATTTTTATGAGTTGTGCCTTAGCCCAATCATCCGATAAAATGGACTGGTGGAAAGATGCCAAATTTGGTATGTTTATGCATTGGGGTTTATACTCGCAAACTGCTGGTTATTGGGATGGACATGTAGCAAAAGGTAATGAGCATTTTATGATTCATGAAAAAATAGCATTAAAAGAATATGCTACCATTGCAGATGATTTTAACCCTACTAATTTCAATGCAGAGAAATGGGTGCTTACCGCACAGGAGGCAGGAATGAAATATATCATCATCACCTCTAAACATCATGATGGGTTTGCAATGTTTGATTCTCCATCAAACGATTATAATATAAAAAGTAGAACACCCTACGCCAAAGATCCTATGAAAGAATTGGTGGACGCTTGCCATAAGCACGACATGAAATTTGGGTTTTATTATTCTTTAGGTCGTGATTGGGAAGACCCTGATGTGGCAACAAATTGGCCGCATAAAGGCGGACGTAGCAATTTGGTAGATTATCCAGATGAAGATATAAAAGTGTTTAGCCGTTATTTTGAGCGAAAAGTGAAGCCACAGGTAAAAGAATTACTTACCCAATATGGAAAAATTGATGTTATGTGGTTTGATACGCCAGAGTTAATTAGTCCTGAAGAAAGTAAAGAATTACGAGAGCTAATACTTGATTTACAACCTCATTGTATTATAAACAGCCGTATTAAACATGGCTTTGGGGATTATAAAGTTACCGAGCAAGAAATTGTTGATGGCTTGGAAGTAGAACCTTGGGAAGCGTGTATTACCATGGGGAAAAACTGGGGATATATTGAATATGATACCGTTTATAAATCTTCAGAATTAATGACCAGACAACTTCTTGAAATTGTAAGTAAAGGAGGGAATTTATTATTGAATAATGGTCCAACTGCAAAAGGAGAAATTACAGATTTGGCGCAAGAACGATTGGCGGAAATGGGTTCTTGGATCAAACAGAATGCTGAGGGTATCTATGGCTCTAAACCATGGAGCGTACAAAGTGAAAGACTTACAGAAGTTGTTGAAAGCGTTAAGGAAACTAATGCTTCTATGGATGAAAATACGATGAAAGATAATTTGCATGATGGTACTTCTAAAGACATTTTCCCAGAAGTAATATTCACAACAAAGAATAACTTTATCTATGCCTATGTGTGCAGTACAACTACTGCAGAAGTAACCATTGCGGCATTAGCGACAAAAAACGGAGCTAAAATAAAATCGGTAACACCACTAAATAATTCAAACAATGTAAAGTGGAAGCAAACCACAAAGGGTCTTACCTTAAAAATGCCTGTGACTAGTGATCAAATTATTCCTATTTCTGGTTTTAGAATTGAATTAAAATAAAAAACGAATGCCTAATTTTAGTTTTAAAATGATAGTAAAAAAGAGTTTCATAGTTGCTTTAATACTACTTCCTGTCCTAGGCTTTTCACAGGAGAAATACACGTTTCAAAATCAAGAATTGCCTATTGAAGCCAGAGTGAATGATTTAGTGGAGCGCTTAACTATCGAAGAAAAAATTTCTATGATGGTTTCTACAGCCGAAGCAATTTCTAGATTGGATGTAGAAAAATATTACCATGGTAATGAAGCATTGCATGGCGTGGTCAAAGGGGGTAGATTTACGGTTTTTCCACAGGCTATTGCATTAGCCGCAACTTGGAATCCTGATTTAATTTATGAGGTATCTACGGCTATTTCCGATGAAGCCAGGGGTAAATGGAACTTCTATAACCAAGGTAAAGATCAAAAAAATGTCTATAGCGATTTGCTTACATTTTGGTCACCAACCATCAATATGGCTAGAGATCCACGTTGGGGGAGAACACCAGAAACCTATGGGGAAGATCCTTATTTAACCAGTAGGATAGGAGTGTCTTTTGTAAAAGGTTTGCAAGGAGATAATGAAAAGTATTTAAAAGTAGTTTCTACGCCAAAGCATTTTGTAGCCAATAACCAAGAAGAAAATAGGTTTGCGTATAATGCCAAAATATCTGAGAAGTCATTACGGGAATATTATTTTCCAGCTTACAAAGCAACAGTACAAGAGGCGAATGCGCAATCTATTATGAGTGCTTATAATGCCATTAACGGAGTGCCAAGCACCGCGAATAGTTGGCTGTTGAATACTGTTTTAAGAGAGGAATGGGGCTTTGAAGGGTATGTGGTGAGCGATTGTGGTGCGCCAACGTATATTGAAAAATCACACAAATATGTATCCACTAAAGAACAAGCTGCGAAAGTAGCTTTAGAGGGTGGTTTAGATTTAGAATGTGGGGATGACATTTATGCGAAACATTTACTAACGGCTTATAATAAGGGTTTAGTACCTAAAGAAAGTATAGATAAAGCAATCACGAGAATTTTAACGGCACGTTTTAAGTTAGGTATTTTTGATAGTACCGAAGGGAATCCGTATACTAAAATTTCACCAGAAGTAATTGGTTCAAAAGAGCATCAGCATCTAGCCTTAGAAACTTCTAGACAGTCTATGGTATTATTAAAAAATCAGAACAATCTATTACCCATAGATTTATCAGAAAAGAAAAAAATAGCAGTGGTTGGCTTTAATGCAAATCAAGTTGTTTTTGGAGATTATAGTGGTCTATCGGTAGTAAAACCAGTATCGCCTTTAGAAGGTATTATTGAAAAAGTAGGCAATAACGCAGATGTTACCTACGTAAAGTGGAAAACAGCGGCTAGAAATTTAAACCTTATTGAAGCTGAAAATTTACGAAATGACCATAATGAGCAAACTGGCTTGTATGGAGAATATTTTGATGATAAATTCTTAGAAGGAACTCCGCAAACACGAGTAGATAAGGTCGTTAATTTTGATCCTGTAAACAATCCACCAGATCCTTACACAAATTTTAGACACAAGTCTATGCGTTGGACAGGTTATATTTCGCCTAACTTTTCAGGGACGTATAAGATTGGAGTTAATTCTGATGACGGCGTAAGAATGTGGTTGAATGATGAGCTTGTTGTTGATGAATGGCACAATCGTGGGATGACTACAGATCAAGTAGAAATAGCGATGGAGGCGGGAAAAAAATATGCCATCAAATTAGAATATTTTGATAATGGAGGAGATGCTATTTGCCAATTGTTATGGGAAGTACCAACCTTAACCGATGATTTGTATAAGGAAGATAAAGAAGTTGCTAGCGCTAGTGATTATGTCATTGCCGTTATGGGAATTAATAAGTCTATTGAAAAAGAAGGTAGAGATAGAACAGATTTAGAATTACCGGAAGATCAAGTGAATTACCTGAAAGAGATTTACGCCGAAAATAAAAATATAATCGTGGTTTTGGTAGCAGGGAGTTCTTTGGCTATAAATTGGATGGATGAAAATGTACCAGCAATAGTAGACGCATGGTATCCTGGAGAAGCTGGGGGTACGGCCATTGCCGATGTATTATTTGGGGATTATAACCCCGCGGGTAGATTGCCATTTACCTTTTACAAGTCGGTAACAGACCTGCCAGATATGGATGATTATGAAGTTTCTAACGGGAGAACTTATATGTATTTTGAAGGTGATGTCTTGTATCCTTTTGGGTACGGATTAAGCTATACAAAATTTGAGTATGCTAAGCTTAAAGTAAAATCAAAGGCTGATAAAATTACAGTAACAACAACCGTAAAAAATATTGGAAAGTATAAAGGGGATGAAGTAGTGCAGTTATATTTTAAAGCGGTACATCCTTCAGAGAAAAGACCTCTTAAAAAATTAGTAGGCTTCAAAAGAGAAACTTTGGGGGTAGGAGCCTCTAAAACAATCACATTTGAAGTTTCTAAAAAGCAGCTTGAATTTTGGGATGAAAAAACAAAAAAGTGGACTTTTGAAGAAGGTGATTATGAATTTATGATTGGCTCTTCTTCTAAGGATATCAGGTTACAAAAAATAAAAGCAATCAAATAATGAATTTCTCGCTCTCATACGTTCGTAGTGTTTTAGCACTTTTGGTTTTCACCCTAATCGGGTGTAAAAGTAATAAGACTAGGCTGAATGATATTCAAGTCATAGGCAGCCATAACTCTTATAAGGTAGCGATAGAAAAGCCTTTGTATGATTATTTGTACAGCCTTGAACCTGAAAAAATAGAAGGATTACAGTACGGACATATATCATTAGAAAAACAATTAGATCTAGGGTTAAGAAATTTAGAGCTAGACGTTTTTTATGATCCACTAGGGGGGCATTTTTCTAATCCAAAAGGATTAGCAATTGTAAAATCTTTAGGAGAAGAGCCTTTAGCTTTTGATGTGGAAGAGAAATTAAAAGTACCCGGGCTTAAAATGTTTCATGTTCAGGATATTGATTTTAGAAGTCATGATTTACTCTTTAAAGACGGACTCAAATCTTTAAAAAAATGGTCTGATAAACATCCAGAGCATACGCCCATTGTTATTTTAATGAATACAAAAGATCAAAAGGTTCCGCAAACAAGAACGCCTTTAGTTTTTGGTAAAAATGCCTTGGATAGTTTAGACGTAGAAATCAGAAGTGTTTTTCCTTCGGATAAATTGATCACCCCAGATCTTGTTCGTGGTAATTTTAAAACCTTAGAAGAAGCTGTTTTAACTGTTGGTTGGCCAAAACTAAAGAATCTAAGAGGCAAGTTCTTATTTGTTTTGGATGAAAAGGAGGAGAGAATTAATGACTATATAGTAGATCATCAATCTTTAAAAGGAAGAGTTCTTTTTGTAAACAGTAAAGAAGGCAACCCTGAAGCAGCCTTTAGAATCGTAAATAACCCCGTTAAAGATTTTGAATATATTAAAACATTAGTAGCCAAAGGGTATATGGTACGCACGCGAGCAGATGCGGCCACAAAAGAAGCACGTATTAACAATTATAAGAAATTTGAAAAGGCAGAGGCTTCTGGAGCACAAGTAATTTCTACAGATTATTATGTGCCGTCTACCTTATTTGCCTCTGAGTATAAAGTGATTTTTGAAGACGGTACCTATGAAAGAATTAAAAAATAAAAGTATGTTTAAATATCTAGGAGTACTCTTGGTTTGTTTTCTGGGATCTGTTGTAATGGCGCAAGAGACTAAGAAGGCAGAATTCTCAATTGTTGATGAGAGCCATACGGTAACTATACTAATCGATAAAAAAGATGCAAAAGTAGTATCTATTGCAGCAACTATTTTTGCAAATGATGTTTCAAAAGTAACAGGGAAAAAACCAGTTGTAGGTTCTAAAGCTAATCTAACTTCTTCGGCTATAATTGTAGGGACTATTGGTAAAAATACCATGATAGATAAACTGATTGCCTCTGGGAAGCTAGACGTTTCTAAGCTTCAAAATCAATGGGAACGTTATGCGATTCAAATTATCGAAAACCCAATTAAAGGCATAGATAAAGCTATAGTTATTGTAGGTAGCGACCGTAGAGGAACCGCTTATGGGATTTTGGAATTGTCTAGAAAAATTGGTGTATCTCCTTGGGAATGGTGGGCAGATGTAACACCAGAAAAGAAAGAAGTACTTTCTGTTAGTATTCATAATACGGTGTCTAAAAGTCCGTCTGTAAAATATAGAGGGGTATTCTTAAATGATGAAGATTGGGGCTTGCAACGTTGGGCGGCTTTAAATTTTGAACCAGAAACAGGAGATATAGGACCTAAAACGTATGCTAAAGTTTTTGAATTGTTATTGCGATTAAGAGCCAATACCATTTGGCCAGCTATGCATTCGAGTACCAAACCATTTTATTCGTATCCTGAGAATAAATTTGTGGCAGATGATTATGCCATAGTGATAGGAACATCACATGCAGAGCCTATGTTGAGCAACATTAATACAGAGTGGAAACATGATAAAATGGGCGAGTATCGGTATGATACAAATTCAGAAACTATTAAAAATCTATTTACGAAAAGAGTAAAAGAAACAGCAAAATTAGAAGGAATTTACACTACAGGAATGCGAGGGGAACATGATTCGCCTATGATTGTTGGTGAGGATGATACAGATGCACAGGTTCATTTATTAGAACGTGTCATTACAGATCAACGGGCTATATTAAAAAAGGAAACTAAAAAGAATCCAACAGCTATTCCACAAGCATTTGTGCCTTATAAGGAAGTATTAAATTACTACCAAAGCGGATTAAAATTACCAGAAGATATTACGCTGGTATGGACGGATGATAATTACGGGTATATGCGTCAATTAAGTACTCCTAAGGAACAAACAAGACCTGGTGGGGCAGGAGTATATTACCATACGTCATATTGGGGAAGACCACATGATTATCTATGGCTAAATTCTACCAACCCTGTTTTAATGTGGGAAGAAATGTCTAAAGCTTACGAATTTCAATCGCGTGATATTTGGATTTTGAATTGTGGCGATATCAAACCTCATGAATATAATATAGAGCTATTTTTAGACATGGCTTGGGATATGGATAACTTTGAAAAGAGTACGGCTGTGAAAACACATATACAAAGTTGGGCAGAACGTGAATTTGGAAAAGAAACAGCCGCCGAAATAACCGATGTGTTATTTGAAAATAACCGCCTAGCCTACATCAGGCGCCCAGAATTTATGGCTTGGAGTCAGGTAGAGCCAGTAACAAAAGAAGGAGAAACAGAATTAACCCAGTACCATTATGGCGATGAGGTTTCAGAACGTATTAAGAGCTATGAAACTATTATTGAAAGGACAGAAATTTTATATGCAGGTATCGCTGATCATAGAAAAGATGCTTTTTATCAACTCGTGTATTATTCTGTCATTGGAGCGTCAAAACTAAACCAGAAATGGCTGTATAGTTTTAAAAATAAATTTACGGCAAAGCAAGGCAGGCAGAGTGCCAATGCATTTGGAGCTTTGTCAAAAGAAGCCTACCATCGTATAGAAGAAGAAACGACGTATTACAATACAAAACTTCAAAACGGAAAGTGGCATCATGTCATGACCATGGCTCCTCGGTTTTTACCTGTTTTTGCGCAACCTGCAACTTCAACTGTGCAAACAGATCAAAAAGCAAAATTGGGCTTGGCTTTAGAAGGGTATCAGATGGAAGTTAATGATGAAATCATAAATAGTTATGCAGATGTGCTGCCTGTATTTAATAGCTACACCAATAGCACTTATTTTATTGATGTTTTTGTAGAAGGTGAGGGGGCAGTAGATTGGGTAGCAATACCAAAGGCAGATTGGATAAAATTATCAGAAGAGAAAGGCACCTTACGTTCTGAAAATCTAGAAAAACGTATTTGGGTAAGTATCGATTGGACTAAAGTACCAAAAGGAGAGAACAAAAAAGAAGCTCCTCTAGGGCATGATTTTCAATTGATTCCACCAAGTTTTAAAGTAAATAGTGCTATAGATTTTATATCGGAAGGAAAAACAACAACGATAGGAGTTTCAGTTTATAATCCTGAATTCGAAAATTTAGAAAACTATAAAGGTTTTGTAGAAGATAAAGGATATGTATCTATTAATGCGGAGAATTACACGCGAAAAAAAGCAGGTAATGAAGCAGATTGGCAGTTGTTTGAGGGTATTGGTTATACGAACAAGGTTATTACGGCTTTGCCTAGAAATGCAACGCCAAATGTGAATTTAGAGGCCATTAAGGCAAATAGCCCTGTTTTAGAATATGACTTTTATACTTTTAACTTTGGAGAAGTAGCTGTAAATTTACAAGCAGTGCCCACCCATGCGCCACACGCTGGGATTGGCGTACGTTGTGCCGTTGCTATTGATGATGCATCACCGGTTTTAGTAGATTTTCAGACCATAGGACGCAGTGATGAATGGAAAGAGAATGTACTTAAAAATGCATCCGTAAAAGCTGCTAAGCAAATAGTAAATAAAGCAGGGAAACATACCTTGAAAATATGGATGGTAGACCCTGGAGTAATGATAGATCAAGTGTTGATAGATTTAGGAGGATGGAAAAAGAGCTATGCGTTTCCGAAAGAAACAGCCAAAAAATGAACAGGTTATCATTGAAAATAATAGAAAAAGGTTTTCTAATGGCCTTATTGTTTTCAATACTTTCTTGTGCAGATAAGACGGTAGAAAAAAGTGTCGAGGATGTTCAAATTGCCTTTATAGCAGATGCACATTTTCAAGATATTTATGCACATTTTGAAGATACCGATTACCAAGGGATAAAGATTCCAAATACGGAAAACTTTGCGAATATCAGGACAATGAATGCGCAATTAAAGTCCACCAGAATATTTAACGAAAACTACTTTGCGTTTATAGAAGCTTTAGAGGATATCGCAGCTAGAGGAATTAAATATGTTGCCTTGCCTGGAGATTTTAGTGATGACGGGCAACCTGTTCATGTAAAAGGGCTGCGTAAAATATTGGATACCTATACTAAAAAGCATGGAATGTTCTTCTTTGCAACAACCGGAAATCATGATCCTGTAAAACCATTTACCCAAGAAGCGGGTAAATCAGATTTTTTAGGAATAGGAGGTAGGGAACAAATAATTACTAGTGCCGTTACTAATTTAAAGGAGTCTGCAGCGGGAGAGTTAAGACCAATTATCACCTCAGAAATTAAAAAATGGGGCTATGCTGATATTTTGAATGAAATGTCTTCTTTTGGGTTTTACCCAAAGAAAGAATATGTGTATTGGGAGACCCCTTTTTCTACCTATGCTTATGAAGATTATAGTTTTGATAAAGCAAAATCGGCATCAGCTTTAAAACAAAGAACATACCCTATTGATGCTTATAACGTACATCCTGATGCTAGTTATTTAGTGGAACCTACTGAGGGTATTTGGCTTTTGGCCATAGATGCCAATGTATATGTACCTAATAAAGAATTAACAGAAGCATCTACAAACCCAAAAGATTTTTCAGGGGCGAGTATCGGGTATAATAATGTGCTTTTACAAAAGTCTCATTTAATCTCTTGGGTAAAAAGAGTAGCAGCGTTAGCAAAGCAAAAAGGGAACGTGTTAATTGCCTTCAGCCACTATCCTATGGTAGATTTTAATGATGATGCTTCGGATGAACTCAAACAATTTTTTGGTGCTACTAAAATGCAACTGCACCGCGTTCCAAACGAGGAAGTGGCACAAACTTTTGCAGATGCAGGCCTACAGATTCACTTTGGTGGGCACATGCATATTAACGATACTGGAGTGCGAACAAGTGGTCAAGGCAATACCTTGTTCAACATACAAACACCCTCGTTAGCAGCTTATGCTCCAGCCTATAAAATTTTAACCATTAAGTCTGCATCGGAGTTTGAAGTAGAAACCGTGGTTATCGCGTCAGCTAAAAACTTCAACAGTTTGTTCCCATTATATGAGCAAGAATATGCCTATTTAAAAGAATCTGGAGCAACAGGGGTTTGGGATAAAGATATATTGACTACTAAAAATTATAGCGATTTTACGAAGTGGCATTTGAAGGAGTTAGTCCGATTACGGTTTTTACCAGACGATTGGCCAGTTGAGTTTTCAGAAGCTATGCTGAATAAAACAGGAAAAGAACTGTTAATAGAGAATTCTGATGATCTTGAACGTCTCAAGTTGCAATTAGAAGCGCAAAACCTAAGCCTTGAAGAATTTAAATCGTGGTCCGGATTTGATATGATTTACGATTTTTATAAACTAAGAAGCGCAGACGAACTGGCCTTAAGGGATATTAGTCCTGATCGTATAAAACAGTATGCGCTTGTTTGTCAGGAATTTAAAAAATCTAAAAATACAGCATACCAACTTTGGGCTCAAATTTTTGAAAAAACGAAGAAAGGGGAACCTTCAGATCATTTTACTATAGATCTAAAGTCTAACAAAATTACCAGAATAGTACCTAAATAGTAAAGGCTTGTTTCATTTAGCTTTTGTAAATTTAGCCATCACTCAACTTTAAGTATTAAAATCTATCTATGCGAAACATTGTTGCGATAACACTCTTTGCACTATTTTCGGTTTTGTGCAGTACAGCGCAGAATATAAAATTTGAACATTATAACGATGACAGCGGATTATCGCATAATTCGGTACGTCATATAGTTCAAGATAAATATGGTTTTTTGTGGTTGGGAACTTTCTCTGGTCTTAATAGGTTTGATGGCTACGAGTTTAAATCATATTTGAGCACTTCTACCGGGAACAATAAGATATACAATGATGATATTACGGCATTGGTTCTTGACGAAGACGCCCATAATTTGTGGATTGGTACAAGAAACGGATTAACATTATTTAAAACAGATACCCAAACATTTACTACGTACCTCCCAGATAAGAATGATCCTAACAGCTTACCAGATGCAGAAATAAGATCTGTATATGTAGATAAGTTTAAGCGGGTTTGGGTCGGAACAAAAACTAAAGGTTTATATATTTTTAGTGTTGATAACGGTAGTTTTAAGAAAATTGAGATTGCTAATTTCAATTATATAAAAGAAATTTTTGAAGACAAAAATGGCTATATCTGGATAGGGAGTTATGATACGGGTGGTGTCGCAAAGATTACATTAGATGCACAGGGAGAGATATACCAAACCGTAGCTTATACGCTTTCTATTCCTAATTCTATTGAAAAAAACCCCTACTTAAATTTTATTTATGAGGATGCTAAATCTGATATTTTTATAGGAACAAGAGAAGGATTGTATAAATTAAACAGTGCTGCCAATGAGTTTGTAAATCTAAAGATTGATGATCCTGAAATCAGAGATAGTCTAGGGCCATATTTTTTGTCCGTAATACAAGCGCCAGATGGTAAATATTGGTTAGGAACCTTAGGGGGAGTAATTGTTTGCAGCCAATTGGAGGATATTAGCAAAGGGGAGTTTAAATGGTATTATTCAATCTTGCCAGATGATAATTCTTTAGTAGATAACTTGGTTTCTGCTTTGTACTTTGATGCCTCCGGAGTTTTATGGATAGGAACAGAAGACGGCCTAGATAAATATGACCCGTATGAAAATCAATTTAATATCAATAAGGATATTTCGTTGCATATTAATAATCAGGTTCCTAGAATTCGTGGGTTTAATAAAACATATGATGCTAAGGTAATTGTAGCCACACGGCATAATGGGTTGTTCATTTCAGAAGAAGATAGCTTTATCCCTTTGTATAACAATCAGAAAGATATTGCTAGTATTTATTCTTTAGATGGCGAAGTGTTTTATTGTGGCTTATGGAACGGTAAACTATTGGTGTATGATTACAAAAAGAACACCTCTACAGTCGTCAATGTAGGCTTTGAACAATCGCCTATTTTTGCTTTCGAAAACCTGGGTGATGATCAATTATTAGTAGGTTCTTTTGGAGAAGGTGCAGTCGTTTTTAATACCAAAACCCTAGAAAAACAAGCAGGTACCAATGTTTTATTAAAAGGGTATCAAATTAATGAGATTGTAAAACAGGCAGATGAATACATCTGGTTTGCAACAGAAACAGGTGTAGTAAAGTACATCCGAAATTCAAATTCTTTTACATATTACAAAACATCAGCTACAGATGAAGAAAGCTTACCACATGATAATGTCAGTGATATTATGTTTGATAAGGAAGGAAGGTTATGGGCAGCTACAAGACAGGGTATAAGTTGGTACCAACCGAAAACAGATAATTTTAAAGCACTTACCACGCCTAAAGAGCTTAAAGGAAAATGGGTTACCGATATGTTAACCGATGCCAACGGTGATCTATGGCTAAATATGAACAATAATAGTATTGCAAGATTAAAATCTGATTTAAAAAACTACAATATTTATAATGTGAATAGTGGTAATCGATTAGATGTATTTAGTTCTAGCGGTTTTTACAATTTTGGGAATTCTAATATTTATTTAGGAGGTAAAAACGGAATTATTTATTTCTCACCATATACCATTAGAGAAAATCAAATAGCTCCAGAACCGGTAATTACAGAGTTTAAAATCCAGAATGAGGTCGTGTATCCAGGAACAGAAATTAATGATCAAACACCCTTGGAAAAAGACATTAATGATAGTAAGAATATCACTTTAAATTATAAAAATAGAAACTTCTCACTCCAATTTTCCGCTCCTTCTTATGCGAATGAAAGGCTAAATAAGTTTGAGTATATGTTAGAAGGTTTTGATGAGGATTGGATTGCGACAACGAGTAATTCTAGGACCGTACAGTATACCAATTTATTTCCTGGTGATTATGTTTTTAAAATAAAATCTAGCAATAGTGATGGTTTTTGGAGTGATGAGGTTTCCTATGGGATTAAAATAAAGCCGCCATTTTGGTTAACCTACCAAGCATTACTTTTAGTTTTCGTCCTTCTAATTAGCATTGGTTATTTAATTAGAAGAGATATGAAAAATAGGCTTCGATTAAAGCAAGAATTAGTCACCGAAAAAGTAAACAGGGAGCGCGATGTGAAATTGAATAATGAAAAGCTCCGTTTTTTTACCAATATCTCGCATGAACTAAGAACACCGTTAACGCTAATTTTGGGGCCAGCAAAACAATTACTAGAAGAGGCAAATGAGAATAGTAGTGATTATCAAAAAAGTAGGTTCAATCTTATTCATCAAAATGCTAGTAGACTTTTAAATTTAGTGAACCAAGTACTTGATTTTAGAAAAGCACAAACAGGCGAATTAAAGCTGAAAGTTTCTAAAACGGACATTCTCCTATACACGAAAAACACTTTTGATTCTTTCAAAGAGTTTGCTTACAATAAAAATATAGAGCTAAATTTTAATAGTGAACAAGAAATTCTTTTTGGTTGGATAGATCGAGATAAGTATGATAAAATCTTATACAATTTATTATCTAATGCGATAAAATTTACCAATAAGTATGGGCATGTAGATGTGTTTATTAGACTTAAAGGAGAGGCTGGTGAAGTGTTGGTTATAGAAGTGAGTGATGATGGTATCGGAATCCCTTTAAAAAGTCAGGAGAAAATTTTCACGAGGTTTTATCAAGCCACAAATAGTAAAGAAAACAATACAGGTTCTGGTATTGGTTTATCTTTAGTAAAATCTCTTGTAGAATTACATAAAGGAACTATAAGGGTTTCTAGTGAATCTAATCAAGGGAGTATATTTACTTTCGAGATTCCGATAGGAAGAAATAATTATTCTAAAAAAGAAGTTTTTGAGTTTGTTTCTAATGTAGCAGAAGAAGAGGCTATACCATTCGTTCCGCAGAAGAAAGTAACAACCAATACAGAGATTAAAGAGAAAATTCTGGTGATAGAAGATAATACGGAATTAAGAAAATACTTAATAGATTACCTATCTGATTATTATAAAGTGTATGAAGCAGAAAATGGCGAAGAAGGCTTAAAGATTTGCAGAAAAATAAAACCGATGCTATGCGTAGCAGATGTAATGATGCCGATAATGGGCGGATTAGAATTTTGTAATGAATTGAAGAACGATGAATTTATAAGTCATATTCCAGTAGTGCTCTTAACGGCTTTGTCTGAAAATGAAGACAAGGTAAAAGGCTATGATGTAGGCGCTGATGCTTATTTGGTAAAACCGTTTGACCCTTCGTTACTGAAATCGGTAATTGTAAACATCATTAAAACAAGACTAGAATTAAAGTCTAAGTTTTCTGATGAGGTAGAAAGTGAAGTAGGTTTGCTTGCCCATTCTCCAGTAGATAAAGCCCTCATGGAGCAAATAACGAAACTTATAGAAGAGAATTTAGATAAAGCCGATTTGACGACTACGTATCTATGTCAAGAATTAGGAATGAGTTCGTCTAAATTATACCGTAAAATTAAGGAGTTAACAGATTTAGCACCTAATGAATTTATAAGAACCATCCGCTTAAAGAAATCTGCGCAATTATTAAAAACCAAAAAGTACAATGTATCTGAGGTTACGGATTTAATAGGTTTTAATGATCCATTATATTTTAGCCGTTGCTTTAAAAAGCAATTTGGTTTCCCACCTAGTAAATTGTTAAAGTAGAGTTACTTACGTTTTGTTTTCTTTCCTAAAAATCCATGTTTTTGGTGTTTTAGTCCATTTGTTTATGGTATTTATATTTTAAATTGCCTAGTGTAATTATGGTTTTAATTACATAGACTCAACATTTAAAACTAAAGATCGTAATGGAAAAATCATTGAATGGCAATCATAAAAATCCAATGGATAACATTGATGATTGGGAAGATAACTTATTAGAACGTTATCCTGATCCTGTAGAAGCTATAAAAGAAAAAGAAGAGTTCAGAAATTATGTAGATTCAGAACGCTTAGATACCGTAAAAGAATTCTATAGAATTAACCATCAATACCAAACCTATGATTTTGTTTGTGAGAAGGAAAGAGAATTTTTAAAGTTTGATAGAAAAGAAATGTCTATTTGGGAAGCTGTAGACTTTTTAAATACATTGGTAGATGATAGTGATCCAGATATAGATCTTGATCAACTACAACATCTTTTGCAGACTTCGGAAGCTATTAGAGCAGACGGTCATCCAGACTGGTTTGTACTTACCGGCTTTATTCATGATTTAGGTAAAATATTATGTCTTTTTGGAGAACCGCAATGGGCAGTGGTAGGAGATACTTTTCCCGTGGGTTGTGCTTTCTCTGACAAAATTGTATATCCAGATTTCTTTGCGGCTAATCCGGATGCTACAGATGAACGTTACAATACTAAATACGGCGTATACGAGCCAAACTGTGGATTAGATAAGGTTAAAATGAGCTGGGGTCATGATGAATATTTATATCAAATCATGAAAGATTATTTACCAGAACCTGCGCTTTATATGATACGGTACCATTCATTCTACTCACAACATAGAGAAAATGATTACCTACATTTAATGACTGATAAAGATGTTGAATTATTTGAATGGGTAAAAAAGTTCAACCCTTATGATTTATATTCAAAAGCACCCGTACCACCAAACGTGAAAGAATTACTACCATATTATAAAGAATTAGTCGCAAAATATATCCCTGAAAAGTTGAGTTTTTAAGTTGTGTTATTTTAAATTTTGCAATGCTCTAGCAATTTTTTACTAGAGCATTTTTTTGCTTTTTACTTTCTAATTTAACTCATTGTCTCATGTATACCGCTATCACCTTTATTGCTTTCACGGCTTTTGTTGCATTTTATTCCTGGTTTAAACTCCGAAAAGAAAAACTAGACTCAAAGGATGGGTATTTTCTAGGCGGTAGAAGTTTAACGGGGGTTGTCATTGCAGGATCTATGTTGTTGACCAATATATCAACAGAACATTTAATAGGTATGAATGGCTCTTCCTATAAAAACGGATTCATCATTATTGCTTGGGAAGTAACCTCTGCAATAGCATTAGTGGTTGCCGCTATTTATTTTGTTCCTAAATATTTAAAAATGGGATTAACTACCATTCCAGAATATTTAGAAAAAAGATTTGATAGTGCTACCAGAACTCTGGTGGCGCTATTTTTAATGGTGTCATTTATCGTAACCCTACTTCCCATAGTACTCTATACGGGCGCTATCAATATCGAAAGTATATTTAATATTTCTGAAGTATTAAATGTCTCTAAAGAGCAAGGCCTTTGGATTACGGTAGTTTCTATTGGTGTCTTAGGATCTATTTATGCCATTTTTGGCGGCTTAAAAGCAGTGGCTGTTTCAGATACTATTAATGGGTATGGTTTGCTTATTGGCGGATTAGCTATCCCCATTATAGCATTGGTAAGCATTGGTGATGGTAACCCAATAGCGGGTTTAACAAAAGTGTATAATCATAGTCCGGAAAAATTTAATGTAATAGGCGCAAAAGATTCGGTACTACCCTTTGAGGTACTCTTTACGGGGTTGATTATTAATCAATTATACTTCTGGAGTATGAACCAAACCATTGTTCAGCGGGCTCTAGGAGCTAAGAATTTAGTAGAAGCTCAGAAAGGGTTGCTATATACTGGTGTTTTAAAAATATTAGTACCCGTAATTATTATCCTTCCCGGGGTCATCGGTTTTTATTATTTCGGAGATTCTTTATATGACAAACAAGATATGATCTATCCCGAACTGATAAAGAAAGTTCTTCCTGTTGGTCTTGTCGGTATTTTTGCAGCCATAGTTATGGGGGCTGTTTTGAGTACTTTTAATAGTGTATTGAATAGTGCGGCTACTATTTTTAGTATCGATGTGTATAAACGCCATTTAGGAAAAAATGCGAATGATAAGAAACTTGTTAGAATAGGGAAGCTTACTTCTGCAGTTTTAGCCGTTTTCGCTATTCTTGTGGCGCCAATGGTGGCCAATGCACCAGATGGTTTGTATCAACTTTTACAACAATTAAACGGAATTTTCTTTATCCCGATAGCATCAATCATGTTAGCAGGCTTCTTTCTGAATAAGATATCGGCAACCGGTGCGAAGGCCGCTTTATTTATTGGTTTATCTTTCTATATTCTAACAACGTTTGTTTTTAAGGTTAACATACATTTTGTGCATCTCTGGGGAATAGAATTTGTTTTAAATGTAATTGTAATGTTTGCCGTTTCTTATTTCTATCCTAACCATAGGAAAAGTGTTGAAGAAGAACATGATTATGTAGAAATGAAAGAATGGAAATATACAAAACCAATGGCGATAGCACTTTGTGGGATTACGGTTTTAATTTACGTGCTATTAGGAACTAACTAACTATTTAAAATTACTATTATGAGCAAACCAGCAATTGTTTCTAAATCGGTTTTGTTACCATTTATATTAATAACTTCTCTTTTTGCTTTATGGGGCTTTGCGAATGCCGTTACAGACCCTATGGTACAAGCCTTTAAAAAAGTATTAGAGTTATCTAACTCTCAAGCTGCTTGGGTGCAAATGGCATTTTATGGTGGGTATTTTTGTATGGCATTACCTGCAGCGTTATTCGTAAGAAAATATTCCTATAAAACAGGAGTATTAATAGGCTTAGCCTTATTTGCAGGAGGAGCGCTTTTATTTTATCCAGCAGCAATAACGCAACAATTTTGGTTCTTTTGTTTGGCACTTTACATTCTAACCTTTGGCTTAGCTTTCTTGGAGACCACAGCAAATCCTTATGTATTAGCTATGGGAGCTCCAGAAACGGCAACTTTGCGGCTAAATTTAGCACAAGCTTTTAACCCAGTAGGTTTATTATTGGGACTTTTAGTGGCACAACAATTTGTACTTAAAAAATTGCAATCGGATGATGTGGAAAATTTTGGTGCCCTTGCAGAGGCCAAGAAAGCGTTGATTCGTACTTCAGACTTAATGGTTATTAGAGATCCTTATGTGATCTTAGGATTGGTAATCTTGGGCGTATTTGTGCTTATATTGGTGAGTAAAATGCCACAAGCAAAAGAAGATGGGGCCATACCAAGTTTAGCTACCACCTTTAAAGATCTAGGTAAGAATCACAAATATGTCTTAGGGGTTATAGCTCAAATCATGTACGTTGGTGCTCAAATTATGTGTTGGACCTATATATACCAATATGCAGAGGCTATAGGTATGTCCAGTGAAGATGCGGCCAACTATCAATTTGCTGCTTTTTTCCTATTCATGATAGGCAGAGCTATAGGCACGTACCTACTTCGCTTTTTAAGTTCCGGAAGGTTATTGATGTTTTTTTCAATCCTTGCGGCCGTTTTTGCCTTAGGGACCGTATTCATTGAAGGGGTTTATGGGCTGTATTGCTTGGTAGCGATATCCTTTTGTATGTCTTTAATGTTTCCTACTATCTATGGTATTGCCTTGCATGGCTTAGCGGAAGAGGAATCAAAAATAGGAGCTGCAGGCCTGGTTATGGCTATTGTTGGAGGTGCTTTGATGCCTAAGCTTCAAGGAATGATTATAGATCTAGGAGGTAATAAGGTCAATGATATATCAATTGCGGGGGTCACAGAGGTGAATTTTTCATTCTTACTTCCATTGATATGTTTTTTATTCATAGCGTATTATGGCCATCTGGTGCATAAAATGTACATGAAGTAAGTAAAGCTTGTTCTTTATTGGAATAATCTATAAAATAATAAGCCACCAAAAATTGCTTTTTGGTGGCTTATACATTCGTCTTAACGTAATTACAGACTTTTTGATGAGAGTACATTTTAAAAAAAGTACGCTTTAGATTTTGGAATTTTACAATTCTTGAATCTCTTTTTCAATTTCCTCTTTCTTCTTGCCTGTTTTTTCTTGAAGTTTTCCAATCATCTCGTCAAACTTTCCTTCTGTATAGGTAAGGTCGTCATCAGTAAGTTTTCCATATTTTTGTTTAAACGTACCTTTTACTTGTTTCCATTTACCTTCTAGTTGTGTCGTATTCATATCTTTATTTTTTTAGATTATTATTTTTGTATACCCTAAAATTAAGAATGATTACAAGAAGAAATTGCTCCATTAGCTTTAAGTTTTAACGGGATGCATTAAGCAGTTGTTTTTATTAAAACATGTATCCGATACCTGCAGAGAAATAAGAATTATGTACATCTGTGTCTTTAATTAATTCAGAGAAACCGTACGTGTATCTTGCTTGAATAAAGAAAGACTCTGCAAACTTATATTCCAATCCAGATGTTAATTGAAAATCAAAATCTCTTACAGCATCCGTATCAATATCACCATCGTCATTTGTTGGTTGAAAATCAACCTCTTCATTTACTTTAAAACCAAATTGAGGTCCAGCTTGAATATTTAATCCGTCTACCAAATAAACTTTTAGAAGTACGGGAACTTGAATGTAATCTATTTGGTATTCTGCATCTGCTCCATTAGCATTATCATTTAAATCAAAACCTTGTCCTGAATAAAATACCTCTGGTTGCAGTGATAATGTTTCTGTTAATGGCGCTTCTGCTACAAGACCTGCATAGAAACTTGTTCTACTATCTGGACTATCAAAGTCATCACCGGCTACGGTAGCAAAGTTGGCTCCACCTTTAACACCAATTTGAAATTTATCGGACCATGACTGTGCAAATAGAGAAGAACCTACTGTCATAAATACTACTAATGCTACTACTTTTTTCATAATTTTTATGTGTTTAAAATTTTATAAATTGTTTTTAATTTTGGTCAAAACTAAGTCTCAAGAATAGAAGAATTTGAAACAATCAAAACACTTTTTGACGCTAAAAAAAGTGCTTTGTTAAAATATTTTAAGGGTGTTTTTAAGTATAGGATTTAAATGTAGAGCAAAAAAAAGGCTGTCTAAATAGACAGCCTTTTTACCATATCAAATATGTTATTATTTATCAGAACGATCATCAAAAGAATCGTAACTCAAACGTTGTCCTCCAACAGATAAATCGGCCATAACTCCAGCTTTTGGCATTGCAAATACAATAACACCATCACTATAGTTAGCATTCTTTGAAGCTCCAGATTCTAACACTACCGCAGACGCTTCTGCAGAAAAAGTAAGCTCATCGTCCTTAAATTTAGCTAGAGCTTCTTCTGTTTCAAAAAAGATAATTTCAGAAAGTGCTTGTCCACCAGCTTGTAGCCCTATGTCTACTTTTTTAAGATCAGCTAACCCTACTGGTTTTCCGTTTTCATATACCACTCCGTTTCCAGAAGCTCCACCAATGATAAGTGCCCCTTCACCAACATTTGGAAAAATTACATACGCCGTAGAATTATCCATGAACGTTTTCAGACCCTTGTCCGTTTTGACCATTTTCATTTTTACTTTTTCAGCATCTTTCATAATTTTTGCTTCTTTCTCTGTTTGAGAAAATCCACTGAAAGTGGTGAAAAGTATTGTTCCTAATAATATTGTTTTTAAAGTTTTCATATGTGTTTTATTTTTAATTATTATTACCACAAAACTAGAAAGCTCTTTCGTTACTATTTAGCTTGATTACTGATTTTCTTGACGCAATGAAATCAAGTTTATTAAGAGAATTATAAAATATTTACTACAATATAGAAACTCCCTTATTTCATACCTTATTATATAGGGGTGCTTGTTTGAAATCAAAATTAAGAAGGTACTTTTTTTTATTCTATAAATGCCAATTTTACATTTATGGAACGCATCAAAACTTATTTCTTTCGAGCAAAAGTAGCCGCCGTGATTGTTCTAATTTAGTAAAAAATTAAAATTATGAACGTACAAGCATATTTAGCCTTTGATGGCAATTGTCAAGAAGCCCTGAGCTTTTATGGGGATATATTTAACGCAGAAATTAAAAACCGTCAAACTTATGAAGATAAAAAAATAGATGTTCCAGGTAGTTATAGGGGGAAATTACAGCATGCAGAATTAAAAGGTAAGGGCGTAAATTTTATGGCCTACGATGCCTCTCCGGATACTCCAATAAATAACGGTAGTCAAATTCATATGAGTGTAGACCTAGATACGGTAGAAGAAGCTGAGAAAATTTTTACTAAACTCTCCAGCGGAGGACAAATCCATCATGAATTCAGAGAGCGAGAATGGGGACACTTTGGTAGATGTAATGACCAATACGGAATTAGTTGGATGGTAAATTGTGATAAATAAAAAAATATAGAATTATGCAGATAATATATGAGTACCATGACGTTGCGTCTAGTGATCGATTAGAAGCAATGGTAAGGGAAAAGTTAGATAAATTGAAAGATAAATATGATATGTTGATCAGAGCAGATGTATTCTTTAAAGAAGAAAATACATCCTCCGATGAAACTGGCAAAATTTGCAATATTCGCTTAAGTTTACCAGGACCCCGTTTATTCGCGGAATCTAGTCATGACAACTTTCAAAGCTCTATTAGCGAAACAATTAATGAGTTAGAAAGACAGTTGCGAAAGAAGAAAGAAAAGATGCAACAGCATTAGATTTAAATGATACTTAGAAAAAGCCTTGAGAACCATCTCAAGGCTTTTTTTTGTAGCGATAAGATTCAAAAAAAAAGTAATCAGATTAATATCTCATAAAATCTGGGCTTAGATTTGAACATCTAAAAATTATATATATGAACTCCACTATAGAAGAACAATTACAGTTATTAAAAGAACAGGCTTTAAGAAGAGAAACGCAAATTAGTGCATTCAAGAAATCGTTACTTTCTAACTATGACTCATTAGTATTATCTAACGGTTTGGATGAATTAAGAGACGTCAATATTCTAATTCTTGACTGCGATTACACCAATAGAAACATGTTAAAGCTTATTGATGAGGCTTTTGCAGTTAAAGATGATCATCATTTAGTAGATAGGATTGAGTTAGATACGCTAGTGATTACCAATTTGGCATGTGTAAAAGAATTCCAATCTTTAAAAGTTGCCATGGGGAGCATTAGAAACTCAAACAAAGCTAGTGCGCTAAATGTATTAGGAACAAATGCTATTTTAGAACAAAGATTTTAATCGTACAAATTATTTAAAAAGCAAAACCACTCCCGATGACTAAAATTCAAGAAGTAGACGATTCTGCAATGTGTATTTCAAGAAAAAAAAAGGGGAGGGGTTTTGCTTTTTATGATGAAGATGGTTTAAAAATTCAAGATAAGAAAATCTTAAAGAGACTTAGAAACCTTGTCATACCACCTATGTGGTCAGACGTTAATATCTGTCGGTTTGATGATGGACACATACAGGCCATTGGACGGGATCTAAAAGGCCGAAAGCAATATATCTATCATTCTGTCTATGAAAAAAATAGACAAGAGGCAAAATTTAGAAAGATGCTAGATTTTGCAGATCACTTACCAAAAATTAGAAAGAGAGCTTACAAAGATTTGAAGGCAAAAGAATGGAACAAACGTAAGTTGTTAGCCTTAATAATTCTTATTTTAGACGAGTACGGGGTGAGAATTGGCAATAAACATTACCGTAATGAAAATGAAACATTTGGATTAACAACCTTGCGTAGAAAACATTTGAATTTTGAGGGTGATGAGTTAGTTTTTAAATATAAGGGCAAAAGTAATCAAGAAAGAGAAGTGCATATTGATGACGAACATTTAATCCCTTTTATAAAAGAAACAGCTAATCTTCCAGGCTATGAGATTTTTAGGTATAAAGACCAATACGGAGTATTTCAGGATGTGGATAGCGAAGAAGTAAATACATATATCAACACTTTTATGGGAGATGGTTTTTCTAGTAAAGACTTTAGAACATGGTCAGGTAGCAGACTGGCTATAGAATGTTATGATTATGCTTTGAAAGATCACGCAAAAAGTACCCGTAAAAAGTTTAGTAATATGGTCATCAAAATGGTTGCTGAAGAACTGGGAAACACACCATCCGTATGCAAAAATTATTATGTGCATCCGGCAGTATTCAATGCCATAGATGCGAAAGAGGTTCCCAATCCAAATCCCTATAAAAATACACGTAGTACATACAAACTTTCTGCTAGTGAACGGTTAGCCTATCAAATTATTAAGGACAGTTATTAGGAGCGCTATTTTTTAAAGTCGATTGTTGCGTGTTGACAACGATATTGTAAAAGAAATTATAATAAGTACAGGCAACTTCTAACGCTAAACTTTTGACAAATATAAATTGTTTAGGCTAACTAATAATTGGGCAATGCTATTTTTAGGTAAAATTGAGGCTGAATTATTCGAGGGAAGTTCTACTCTATAAATACCTCGCTTCTACAAAAAAAATCCTGAAATTCCACGAAATAGGTATACTTCCGATATTTACCATTATTAATTGTATTTTGTTAACAGAGTGCTAATTAATTTGCTTCTTTTGCATGGGAACATAACGATTATAATTAACTTCTAAGATAATACCCTCTCAGCTTTAGGTCAAACTATACGTGGGTGTAATTTTTTAAGGGGTTTATTTAACTAACCCTATGTAGTCGTACTTTATTATTACTAAATTGACTTTTTTAATCTTGTATCAGCGAGATTTAAATAAACTACAAATCTCCAGAATATAATGGAGATCATAATTAGTAGGGTTTAGTCTTTTAATGATGAAAAATCTAAATATAACCAACAATAGATTGGTGTAGTGGATTTATGAACTTGGTCATTAGCTTGGCAACTAGTATTTAGTTGAATCGTTAAAAGAGGACTTTATGAATTTACAATTTCGAAAAATTGCCATTGCAGATGACGATGAAGATGATAGATATATCTTTCAAGAAGCATTTGAGTCTTTAAATCTAGGCTTGGAATTATTTCAATTTAAGGATGGGATGGAATTAATGAATTATTTGAATTGTTCCTTGAATGAATTGCCTAATTTTTTGTTTTTAGACTTAAACATGCCTAAGAAAAATGGTTTAGAATGTTTACAAGAAATTAGAGCTAATGAAAGATTAAAAGGGCTGCCAATAAGTATTTACTCTACTTCTAATTCGGACAGAGATATTCAAGAAGCCTATGCGTTAGGAGCTGATATTTACTTAACGAAACCGACTAGCTTTAATTTGCTTAAAAACTCTTTAGAACGTCTATTTACAAGTAGTTGGGTAAAAGAGATGACGAAGCCTAGCAAAAAAGAATTTATTTTTAACCTGTATTAGAAACAACATAAAATTTATTTTTCTGGAGATTACAGTGGCTTAGAGGACAATATGATTGCAAATATTAATTTTTTGAGCTTAATTTGGAGTAATCATTAAATAAGTATAAAAGTAGTTATGAAGCGTATTGTGGTTAATTCTTTGCCCTTAAAAGATGTTATTAATGATATTGCGAAAGCATTAGATACAGAATTTGTTCAAAAATGTGATCAATTTATATTATCAGTTCCGGAACACTACGGCCGTGGTGAAATAATGGGAGTGAACTTTAAAAATAACATGGGAATTTTAATCTATAATTGTGAGTTCAAAGAAGATTTTGAAATTCAATTTGTCATAAAAGAAGTACATCCCTTAAAATTTTTATTTTGTCTGGAAGGCACTTTGGAACATAAGTTTGCGGAAGATGATCACAGACATTCTATCGTACAATATCAAAATGCAATTGTATCTAGTAGTAAGCACAATGGACATATATTATGTTTTAAAAAAAACCAGAAAACCATATTTTATAGTTTAGAAATAGATCGCCTCAACTTTTTAGAACATTACCAATGTGAGATTGATAGCCTTTCAGATACATTACAGGATTTGTTTAGAGATGAAGCAGCAGATAACGTTTTTTATTATGATGGTTTTTATAGTCTAGAATTAGCAACTTTATTTACAGAAATTCAAGAGTTTCAACACGGAAGCTTTCTCAAGAAAACTTTTCTAGAAGGTAAGTCCTACGAAATATTGACAAAACAGATAATTCAATATGAAGACGATTTAAAGAATGAAAGCAAGCGGACTTTACTTCGTATTTCTGAAATAAAGAAAGTAAGAGAAGCCATTATTTTGATTGATACTGATGTGGCCACCTATAAAAATTTGAAAGTAATATCTGCTACAGTAGGACTTAATCAAAGTAAGTTGCAGTATGGCTTTCAGTATTTCTTTAAACAAACTATTCATCAATATATTCAAAACAAACGTTTAGAGCAGAGCAAAGTTTTATTAATTCAGCAAGAGAATTCTATTGCTGACGTCATGTTTTTATTAGGTATAACAAGCAGGAGTTACTTCTCTAAATTATTTAGGGATAAATATGGGATGACACCTTCTTATTATAGAGATAATTTCAAAAAAATAATTGATAATAAAAAGTAGTTAAAATATTATTGTAGTGATAGCTTAGTACTTATTTGCTGCTTTTTTGTTCATATGATTTTCTGCCAAATCTGTTAGGCTTTCATTAATTTCGTATACTTGGTTTAGTGTGTCATTTAAAAGAGAAGTGATCGAAGTTAATTTAAGCTCTTTGGCGTAGCTTAGAGCAGTATCATAACATGCTATTTTGTAATACTCAATTTTTTGTAATTCGGCAATAATCCCCGCATCTTTAAGCTCTGATTTAATGTCTTTATTTAAAAATAGCGTAATCTGTTTGATTAGGCTCGTCATCACCTCTGAAGTTTGAGTTGTATGTAGTATTTCTAGTACTTGGCCGACTTGACCTATTTTGATACTTTGAATTGTAGTCTCTTGCAAATGCAAATGAAGTAATTTCAGAAGGTACTTGTCTTTAGCACAGAATATAATTTTAGGTAGAATTTGAAGTAATTGTAGTTCAATATCTAGTAAATCTTTTACTTGATATTCTAAAAGATGAGTAAGATGTTTCATGGCGTATGATTAGTTGCCAAAGGTCGTCACGTAAAGATTTGTAAAGTACTCTTATAAATCTTTTAATTACTCCTAATACATCAGTATTTGAAATAGTTAGCCTTACACTCCCGGGAAACATTTTTTTTATACATACCATGATAATCAACATTTATAAACCTACATAATTACCTGTGCCAAATTTATTTCTAGAGATTTATTTCATTTTTTTTAATTTTAGGTAGAGAACCTTTTTGCAATAAGTTTAAATTCTTCTTTACAGAATTATATATAGTTGAAATAAAAGTTAAAAATTCGATAATACGACAAATATCAGTATATTTGGTAAACCAGTTTGGAAAACCAATTTTATAAAATTTGCAGTGCTCTTAATTACGCATCGTGACGGTTCTCTAATCCTAATTCATTAAGAATTTTACATAAACCAAATAGCATGAAAAAGAGTTTTATCCTTTTGTTTTTAAGTCTTGCACTATTTTCGCACCAAGAAAAAGTAGTAGCCCAAACTTTAAACGTTAGTACAGCCCAAGAATTACAAGACGCTATCGCTGAGGCGAAAGCAGGAAACGAAATTGTTCTTCAAAATGGGGTTTGGAAAGATATTCAAATTAAATTTTATGGAGAGGGGACAGCAGATAAGCCGATAACATTACGGGCAGAAACACCTGGAAAAGTAAGCATTGAAGGGGTGTCTAATTTAAAATTAGGGGGAATGTACCTTGTTGTTAAGGACTTACATTTCAGAAATGGGTACACGCCTTCAAATAGTGTTATTCAATTTAAGATTAATGAAGATTCTATTGCAAACCACAGTAGGATTACCAATTGTGTAATAGATGAATTTACGCAACCCAACAGGGAAGTGTCAGACCATTGGATAGAATTTTGGGGAAGAAACAACCAATTAGATCATAGTTCTATTGTAGGGAAATCAAATTTTGGTCCTACAGTTAGAGTCTTCCTAAAAGGAAACGAGCATGTAAACAATCACCATCAAATTGTATATAATCATTTTGGTCCTAGACCACGTAAGGGTGGGCCTCATGGTGAAACGTTACAGATAGGGAGTAGTCATACTTCAATGACCCCATCATATACGAATGTCTCTAATAATTTTTTTGACAGGTGTAATGGTGAAGTTGAAATAATTTCTAACAAGTCTAATTTCAACGAATATCGTAATAATATTTTCTTTGAGAGTGAAGGATCTTTAGTGTTAAGACATGGGAACTATTGTACTATTGATGGTAATGTCTTTATAGGAAATGACAACTCTGAATTTATCGGAGGTATTCGTGTCATAAATACAGGACATTGGATTACCAATAACTACTTCTATAAGATTAAAGGAAATGAGTTTAGAAGTGCCTTAGCGGTAATGAATGGTATTCCTAAATCGCCACTTAATCGATACAACCAAGTTACAGATGTGGTGGTGGCTTATAATACGTATATAGACTGTAAATCGCCATTTCAATTTGGTGTAGGGACTAATATTGATAAAAAAGAGGTGTTACCCGCTTCAGAAATTCGTTCAGCCAGACCAGAACGTATGCTTCTCGCTAATAATTTAGTGTTTAATCATGAAAAAGAGGAATATCCTATAGTAAATTATGATGATGTAGGTGGTGTCATATTTAAGCGTAATGTTCTGAACAATCAGAATAAAAGCGGAGTTTCTAGTGACGGTATAAGCACTGAAGACTTTAGTGTAAATAAACTATCAGAAAATCTCTATGTACCTGAAAACAGCTTGGAAAACGTGTATCATGGTTTTGATTTTGAAACTATTAAAACAGATTTCTTCGGTGCAGATAGGACGCAACAAAACAGTATCGGTGCTATGACGGTGCCTGTAAGTGGAAATCCTTTGTTAATTAAAAAAGAAATATATGGCGCATCATGGTTTTCTTTAACGGCATCAAATGCTACTCCAAAAACGATTCAAGTAAGTTCTTCTAGAGCATTGCAATCGAAACTTAAAAGTGCACACTCCGGAGATATTATAGCCTTGAAAGGCGGAGTATATAAGATAAATTCTTCATTGTTAATCGATAAAAATATTACGATTACTTCTGCGGATAAAAATAGAAGAGCGGAAATTAGATTTACTTCAGAAAAGCCTGGTTTTACAATGTTACCAAAAGGCGAATTACACCTAAATAACGTAAGCTTAAAAGGAAATAAGACACAAGATGCGATTGCTACTTTAGACAAGAATATGTCTAAAGCTTTTAACTTAGATATTAAAAACACAGAGATTTCAAGTTTTAAAAGTGTTATAAAGGCCTACAAAGCATCATTTGCAGATACCATCTCAATAGAAGGCAGTACTATTAAAGATTGCCTTATGGGTATTCTTTTAAATACAGAAATTGATGCTAAAGGCGATTACAACGCAGAGTTCGTGACCATTACGAATTCTACTTTCGATCATATAGGATCTTCCGTACTTAATTACTATAGAGGAGGGTATGATGAGTCTACTATCGGAGGAAATTTAGTATTGAAAAATAATACATTTACCAATAGCGGTCAAGCCGATGAAAGTGGTTTGTTAATTCAGAATCACGGAATTGTAAATGTTATTTTTTCTGATAACACATTTAGAGATAACCCAGTAAAAGAGATCGCTATATTATGGGGAGAAAAAGGCCAAAAGCCAGTAAATAATGTTACTGAAAATTCTGGAGAAATTAGAATAGAACAAAACTTGAAACAAAAACTAATGTACTAGATACACCCGTTATGACTAATTTTAAGATCTATTTTATTACCTTTTTACTAACTTCTATCTGTGGTTTTTCTCAAACGATACCAACCAATGAAGTAATAGCTACTGCAGACTTGATCAATTATTTAACCCCAGAGGTTAAAGCAAAATTAAGAGAGGAAGGAGCGATTACAGAAGCTAGTTTAGCACAATATTTTCGGGATAAATTTTCTGAGCGTTATTTCTTTGACTTCAAAGATATTGATACTCGTTTTCAAGCCTATAATTCTATTTATACAGGAGTAGAAAAGTCTCATGAAGAAAATGCCAAGGATCATATGGGGAAGTATTTAGGCCCCGCACAATGGAAACTACCTTTTGATTATTTAGATGGGACACCAGTAAACGCTTATGCACTACGTCATTTAGCACGCCAACATAAAATGGTAGATGTGGCATATCAGTACTATTACCAGAATAAAGATCCAAAATATATTAACTATTTCAAAGATCAGTTGCAATCATTAAATGGAGCCTTACAAGCAAATGAGTTTGAAAAAATAGAAGATGGGAATGGCGTATATGAAGTGTTTAGATCTGGTTACCGGGTTTTAAATTGGTTGCAGATTCATAACCTATTTTTAGGACAAGAAGCGTATACAGATAAGGATCAGTTAACTACTATTGCCACCTTATTACAGCATGGAGCGCATTTGTTTCAGCATAATCCTGAGTTTGCTTCAGGAAACCATCAAACCAGAGGAATGTCAGCGCTTGCTATGATTTCTATGTTGTTTAGAGATTTTAAAGATACAGACACGTGGTATGAGCATTCCATGTCGCTTTTAGAGCAACATATGTCTAAAGAAATTAATGATGATGGTTTTCAATTTGAACGTTCTATTCATTATCATATGAGCGATATTGATAACTATTTTTATGTGTATCAATTAGCTAAAATTAGCGAGTTAACGGTAAAACCGTTTTGGAAAGAACGCCTAAAATCACTCTTCATCACCCTTACAAAAATTGCATATCCAAATAAAACAGCTCCTGTATTGTCTGATGATACAGATAACCCTTGGGCCACTTATAACGATATTTCAGGAGCTTTAACCCTTGGATATTTACTCTTTGAATCTCCTAACATTGGTCATTTTGCGAATGATCATGTGGAGCGTAAAATGTTTTGGTATGTAACCAATTCCCAATTAAAAATGTTAACGCATATTGAAGGGCAAGAACCAACAATGAAGTCGGTTGAGTTTCCTACGACAGGATATTATGTGATGCGTGAAGGCTGGAGTCCTGAGGATAAAATGATGGTAATTTCTGCTGGACTAGATGCTGATAAGCCAGATCACCAACATGGTGATATGCTAGGAATCCAAGCTATGGCACATGGAAAAGTTATGCTGCCAAACTATCAAGTACGTTATTCTTTGGAAGATTATGATTTTTTTAAAAATTCTATGGTTAAAAACGTAGCACTGGTAGATGATGAGTTACAAGGCAAGCAGTATACTTCAAACCAAGGAGGTAGTGGTTTTGGGAAATTTTTGGAGTTGCCACAACCAAAAGTGATTGCTTGGAAAAAGAATGAAAATTCAGATATATTTATAGGAAGTCATAATGGTTTTGAAAAAAGTGGTGTACGTTACAGTAGGCAAGTTATTTACTTAAAAGATGATTTCTGGGTTGTAAAAGATAATTTCTCATCAGCAGTGCCACGTGATTACAAGCAAGTTTGGCAAGGACATTATTCTTTAGAAGAAGCTCCAAATTTAATTAGATCTAGTTTTGATAATGCTTCAGGTTTAGATATTTATCAACTTAAAAAAGCAGATACCATAAGCACTTCTGGCGCCCGTGGTAAGCAGTGGACCGTAGTTACCAAAAAAGAGCAAAGTACCTTTAGCTTTATTAGTATAGTATATCCGTACCAAGGGTATGCCAATAGAATTGATGAGAACAAGGAGAAACCCAGTTTTAGAGAGTGGGTACTAAATGATACTTTCTGGAAGGCTTCTGGGGAAGAAACCTATTCATTATCTAAAGGGGAAACAGCCGTATTCTTTTCCGTAAATAAACTGGAATTTGAAAAAATAGCTTTAAATTTTTCTATAGTATCAGATCTTATCGTGACCCTCAAGGATAGGAAGCTAAAGGTACAAGCTATCGGAGAACAGGAGACTGAATTATCGTTTCAAAATAAATCAACTAAAAAATCTATGATGTTAAAGCCTGGAGAGACAGTAGCATTTAGTATTAAATAGAAGTAGCTGATTTATTTGTTAAAACCATTTCAATAGAGGAATTTTGCCAATTATATTTAAATTGAAAGCAGACCTTTATGGAGATTGAAAAATTTATTTTCTGTCTTGAAGCCGTTCCGGATGTAGATGTTAATAGCACTACGGAAGTGGTGAATACTTTGGAAGATATCGCCTTAAACCAAGGTATAGCAAGTATCTATAAAACTTGTGATACCATTGAAGGCTTAGAGCAGAGCCTGAATGATCTGTTATATGAAGATCATAATTTTAAAGATTACGAAATTATTTATCTAGTGATGCCAGGAGAGCCTAATAATGTGCTGTTGAATGATTATTATTATAGTATTGAGGAGATCGCAGAAATTTTTGAAGGTAAAATGAGTGGGAAAGTGATACACTTTGCCAATGAAAAAATCTTAGACTTAACAGATGAGGAATCACAGTACTTTTTAGATGTTACTGGAGCACGAGCCATATCTGGTTATGGAGCAAAGCTGGGTGCAATTTCTAGCGTAGCAACTATTGACAGAGTCTTTTTTAGCTTGTACCAAGAGAACGATGACTTTAAGGAAGTCGTAGAATTAATGTTTCAAAAGCATTACAACCTTTGCAAGCTACTAGATTTCAGATTGTATTATTAAAACTGATTTTTTGGTGCCTTAACAAGATTCAGGTTTGCTAGTACTATTTTTAACATTAAAATATTAAGACTACGCCGTTAAAATACTGGAGTTTACACTGAACTAAAAAGGATCCTTTTTCAAGGACCCTTTTTTACTAAACTAACTCAACTATAGTCTCAACTCAACTTCAAACTAGATTTTTAATACCCAGAATTCTGCAATAGTGAAGGAGCTTTTTCAATCTCAGTAGCAGGTATCGGTAAATAGTAATGTTTTTGGAACCAAGGTCTTGTCACTACAGTGTATTCCGTATTTGACAAAGTACCATCAGGTGCTTTTGTCCAAGTAAGTCCTTGAATAGGGAATCCTAGATGCTCTTCGTTCATCCAACGTCTTTCATCAAAAAAGTTATGCCCTTCAAATGCAAGTTCAATTCTTCGTTCTCTTTTAATTGCTTCTTTTAGTTCTTCACCAGCAGCTGTGATAGCTGGTTGCAATGCTCTACTAGAAATTTTATTTACAAAAATTCTAGCGCTATCATCATTACCTAGTTCCGCTTGCGCTTCTGCATAATTAAGATATATTTCAGCTAAACGATATAGAATAAAGGGGCGCTGTGCAGCTATGTCTGTTGGCGCGGTAAGGCTTTCATCTTGAAATTTTCTAATATTATACCCTGTTTTAGAAGAGTGTTCTTGATTTACGCCAATCCCTTCTACAATACCATTGGGGGAGTCAGGACCATCGGGTGTCGTTGCGCTAGGAGTATCCGCAAGGGCATAATCTACCGTGCGGCCTCGAAACTGTGCTCCTTGATAATTCAAATCAGCATAGTAGCGCATTTCTCTATTAGCATTTGGGTTTGCAGGATCATAACTACTTCCTGCAGCGTCAGTACGTGTACCATCTGCCATATTAAACTGTAAGGCAAAATTATGAGTAGGTGATGATAATCCCCATCCTCCATATCCGCTTGGGGATTGTGTTTGGTCCCAAAGCGAATTTACATCCGTTCCAAAATCATAGTAGGCAGCACTAAAAGGTCTAGCAAAAAGAATGTCCTCATTAGGGGCTAAAAATAAATTCTGATAGTCCGTGGCATCGCTTACGGCAATTAGGTCTCTGGCACCAACCATGTCAATAACCGCTTTGGCTGCATCTGCGGCATCTTGCCACTTGCTTGCCTTGGCATAATCATATAAAGGGCCATTTGGAGCCGTACTAGGATCATGTAGCTTACTAGCGGCATATAATAATGTTCTAGATTTGACAGCTAATGCTGCTAGTTTAGTTGCTCTACCAAACTCTACATCGGGGCGACTCTCAGGAAGGACTGCTGCAGCCTCATCTAATTCGTTCACTATAAAAGTTACGCACTCTTCATAACTGTTACGTACCAATTGAAAGTTATCATCTAGTCCTAAGGCGCGCTCTAAAATAGGTACACCGCCATAATATTTCAGTAATTTACTATAAGCATTTGCTCTTAAAAATCTCATTTCAGCTTTTAGGATAGCAACATGTTCAGGATCTTTCTGCATGGCTTCACTTTCATCAATGCGGTCCAAAAATTCATTAGCTAGCCTTATGTAATCCCAATAGTTTCTCCATTTTTCATTTAATATTCCAGCATTACTGTCGGTCCAACCCGCTCTTAAACGGAATAGATCAAGGTTTTTGAAATTGAATTTAGCTTCAAAAGATCCCGCTTCAATATTAAACCTTCGTGACCACCATTGGGCTTTATTTATACCCCAACTTTCAGTACTATTGTATACAGTGTATACTAACCTTTCTACTTGTACGGGGTCACTATATATAAGATCTTCAGCAAACGCATCTGAAGCTTCAACATCTAAAATATCTTCACAACTTAGTGTTGTAAGCATGCTAAAAGCGACGAATAGATATATAAATTTTAGTTTTTTCATGGTGCTACATTTTTATTTTAATAAATGAGGGTAGTTGATAATGTTGGATTAAAAGGAAAAATTTAAACCCAACGTGTATGTTTTTAAAGATGGGTAGGTACTACCTCTAAAGTTGTTGTAACCATCTGCTTCAGGATCTAGACCCAGTTTGTAAACATCAGAAAACATGGTAAGTAAATTGAAACCTCTGGCAAATATTTTTATGTCACCTACTTTTATAACATCTTTAGATAAGGTATAGCCAATCTCTACTTCTTTCAATCTTAAAAATGACGCATCTTTTAACCAGAAATCTGCTCCTTGAAATGCGTCTGCTACATTGTTTTGTTGACCGCTAAAGGAATCTCCTTGTTGAAAAGCTCTTGGATATGCAGCACTTCTGTTTTCAGGTGTCCATCTTTGGTTGTATACAAATTCTGGTTTTGCACCAGACTGATCAAAGAACACTAATGTTTCTGCTTTAGCCTGTCCTTGTAGTAAAAAGCTAAAGTTTACAGCTTTGTATTTGAAGCCTCCAAAAAATCCGTATTGAACTTGAGGTACATTAGAAGTAAATTTACGAACGCGATCTAAGGAACTAATCTCACCATCGCCGTTGGTATCTAAATAAATAGGTTCCCCTTCTACCGTATTATTCAATTTAACTTCAGTAGCATCTACCTGAGCTTGGTCTCTAAAAATACCATTCGTAGGATATACAATATAAGAATCTAATGGCCTGCCTTCTCTCTTTAACGCATCAGGAGTATCTAACGCTTCTGCTAAATATTTAACTTCATTTTTAGCCAAAGTGTAGTTCATTCCAAGGTTATAGGAAAAGTTATCATTGATTTGATCACTCCAGCTTAATTCAAATTCCCAGCCATAATTATCTACTTCTCCAATATTTTCTGCAGGTAGCGATAATCCAGCAGCATCAGGGATAGCTGCTGCTCTTGTCACTAATATATCTGTTCTATTTTGATTAAAATAATTGATATCACCATTTAATCGATTATCAAACAAAGTATAACTCAAACCAATGTTTTTCATGTAAGCTGTTTCCCATGTTACATCAGGATTCGGAACGTTATCACTTCTATACCCATTATTACTCGTGCCAGATACACCAAATACATAATAATTAGGTTGAGCAACGTTTATATCGCTACCATAATCAAAACGCGTTAAATATTGAAAAGGTCCAATACGGTCGTTACCCATTATGGCATAAGAAGCTCTAACTTTTAGCGCATTAAGCCAGCTTACATTTTCTAAGATAGATTCCTTATTTAGGGCCCAAGCTACAGCTACACCTGGAAAGGTTCCAAAGCGTTTTCCTGGTCCAAAGTTACTGGAACCATCATGACGTAACGTTAGGTCTATAAAATATTTTTTATCGAAATCATAAGACAAGGATCCAAAGTAACTTACGGTAGCAGCTTCACTAGAGATACCTGATGATTGCTGCCCTTCGTCACTTCCGGCAAATAATTCTGGATGATCTGCTGTTGGGAAATCTCTTCGTTCTGCCCAGAAATTTCGAGAATTAGAACTTTGTTGTTCATATCCAATAAACCCACCAATAGAGTGTAAGTCACCAAAAGTATTTGCGTACCTAAGTGTGGTATTTAATAGGGTTTCATCAAATTTCCAGAAACTTTCTCTTAAGATTCTTTCGTTACCTCTTTGAGAGAATCCCGTAGACGGTAAATATTCATTTGTGATTTCATCAAAAGCATACGTAGTCCAAGGTGTGTACCATGATTTTTGATCGTTATTCATCCTACGGATACCGGCATATCCATTTAAGCTTAGACCCTTAGTTATTTTACTTAAGTCCCAATTGTATGAGAATCTACTTCTAAGATCGTTATCTACTTGTTTTGTGAAACCAGACGCATTACTTGCCATTACATACGGGTTAGATCCGTTTTCTAAGCCTACACCAGCGGGTAATCCATTAGGATAAATACCTACGCGAGTTGGTTGGTTGGTATAAATTTGTTTGTAGATATTATTTGCATCCACTCCAGGTTCATTTGTTTCACCAAATCTTCCAGATAAATCGATTCCAATTTTAAAATTATCCGTAATCGTAATATCTAAATTAGAACGAATTTGCTTTTGTTGAAAATTCAAATCTCCAGAAGCGAACATCCCTTCTCTATCAATTAAATCGCCACTTACAAAATACTTGACATTTTCACTACCTCCAGATATAGATAAAGAGCTTCTAGATTCAGGAGCGGTTTTGGCAAAGGTAAGGTCTGCCCAATCTGTATTTGGAAAATTTATAGGATCTGTACCTGCAGCATAGTTATCAATTTGCTCCTGAGAATAGGGTGGTGCTGTTCCATTTCGAGTGGCTATTTCATTTTCATAGGTGGCAAATTGCGATGAAGACATCAATTTAGGAGCAACAGAAAAAGAAGAAATTCCGTATGATGTAGAAAAGTTTATTTTTGGTTTTCCGTTTTTACCTCTTCGGGTAGTTACTAAAATAACGCCGTTTGCTGCACGCGTACCATAAATAGCAGCAGCACCATCTTTAAGAATGCTAATAGAGGCAATATCTTGTGGGGATAATTGTGAAAAAGACCCTTGACCCGCTGCAATACCATCAATAAGAATAAGCGGCGAATTATTCCCTAAGGTAGATTTACCTCTAATCAATAAAGAGATGTCATCATTAGAACCAGGATAACCTCCTCTATCCGAAACAATTAATCCAGAAACTTTACCCGCTAGAGATTTAGCAACATCCTTATTAGAAGTGTTTTCTATCTCTTCGGTATTTAAAGTACTTACTGAGCCGGTTAACTCTCCTCTTTTTCTAGTGGTGTACCCTAAGACTACTACTTCTTCTAAGTTTTGAGCATCAGCTTCAAGGCTTACATTCACTATAGATTGATTTCCAACGGCAACCTCTTTTGTAGCATATCCTATATAAGAAAATTGTAAGACAACGGTGTTTCCTTCTGTATTGATGCTGTAATTACCGTCAAAATCAGTACTGGTACCTGTAGTAGTTCCTTTAATTACAATACTTACACCTGGTAAGGGACCATCAGCATCGGAAACCGTACCTGTTATTGTTTGTTGTTGTTCAGAATTCCAGGATGCCATGGAGCTATCTAGCTCAAGTGCAAATCCAGATAATGGCACCAAAGTCATGGCTGTTAAAAATACGTGCAATAGGCAGTATTTTGTTTTAATGGAAGTGTAAGTTCCATTTTGTTTGCTTTTTGGTTTTTTCATAATTGTGAGTAATTAAGTGAGTTTTTTTTTGAATAAACTTTAAAGATTGGTTTTAGTATTTGCATCACTCTACAAACACGTCAGGTAATGGCTAAACTTTAGAATAATTGTTTAGGGTACTTAAGTTGTACTCGTGTCTTTCGTGTTTTTAGATTGATAAAATAAACCTCTTAAATTGCGTATTTGATAAAATTTAGATTCAGTTATCAAAATAAACGGAAATTAATGCCATACTCATTATCAATTTTACCTTTCAGTAACATTATTTTAACCCTTTTGATGTAAACACAATAGAATTGGGGTAGTTTGGTAAAAAATTTAGGGCTAATATGTTGATTTGCAAATTTTTGGACAGATTTTAGAGTCGGGTAATTAACTTGAAGAGAAAAGGGGGACTGAAATACATGGCCATACAAGAGCTGTAATTGAGATCTCGTCACCCCGTAGGCATGGGATTTTTTTTAAGATAAAGCTACTGCAAACTTCTACTCACTACCTAATGAAATTTGCGTATTCAATTTTGAAACTTTTTTATGTAGTGTTTCCCCGTTAGACCAAGTTATTGTAATAGACAGTGGCTTCTTGCAAGTACCTAATCCAAAATGGATAAGGTTATTGAAACTTTGAGAATAGCCATCGCTAGTACCACCAACAATTCTCGATTGTTTATTTAGACAATTCTCTACAGATATGGTAGCACCTAGTGCCGTGGCTTCTCCAGAAGGCGCACTTTTAACAGCAACTTTTAAATAGTGGTGTTCTGTATTAGCTGTTTCGTTTTTAAACAAATGCCATTTTCCTCTATCGTGTCCCAGAAGTAAATCAATATGACCGTCATTATTATAATCAAAAGCTTCTATGCCCATTCCTATGGCCCCTAGTTCTGGGCTCACGACCTTATGATCACTGATAGGAGTAAATACTCCAGCACCCATATTTAGAAATATCGTTGCGTTTATTTCGTGAATCAAATCTCCTCTAGGAACTAATATAAGATCTTGATAGCCATTATTATCTAAATCAGCTACAGTGATGCCTGCCGTATGCTCTTTAAAAAATAGCTTGTGTTTTTCAGTCACCTCTTCAAACGTGCCCTTTTTGTTTTCTAACAATATATCATTAAGCTCTTCGGGATGTGCGGTTGCTGTATAATTTTTAATCCCATGCAAGATTCCAGTTGCAGGAGACCAAATGTCTCCTGCAAGCATCCACTTGTTGTTTCCTATATAACCAATATAGGTTCCTTTTTCTGAAAAGCTGTCTGGAAATCCTAAAGCATCACTGTTTACCAATCGGATAGTTCTGCCAGAATGTGTTTCTCCAGGAAATTCATATTCATAAGCCGATTCGCCGATGTACAATGTTTTTTGTGGCCATTGCGACTGTAGGTTCTCTATATTTAGGATTTCACCAGCCTCTAACGGATCTAATTTAAAAGGTCCCCTTTTGGTATAGAAACCGAGAATTTTTCTACTAGCATCATAAAATGTTTCTCCAACTTCAAAATCTTTGCCTCTAGTAAAGTAAAGGTCAAAGTCACCATCATTATCAAAATCTATTTCAGCGACACCCGTAACATTATCAATATCTTTTTTTAAAATTTTAGCGGTAACCTCTGTATAGCTTAAATCGCCATTGCCTTTGTATATTTTTATATTTCCATTCCCGTATAAAATGATATCTTTAATGCTGTCATTATTAAAATCTGTGATTAGCGTTTTTTGACCGTCTGCTTTAATTGCTGGTAAATTTGTAGTATGCACTAATTGGTGGTTATTACTATTCTCATAAATATAATTTTCACTTGCACCTCCTTTTTCTGCATCGGGAAAGGCAAAGTTGAGAAGATCTAGGTCGCCATCGTTATCTCCATCTATAAATTTCACGGTCCTACCGCGCATTAGGTGCAAAGGAGTTTCGAAATCGGCAACAGTGCTAAAATTACGTTGGGTATCTATTTTAAATAGTTTAGAAATTCGTGCATTACTTCCAGAACCACCACCTCTGGCAAGAATGAGTTCTAAATTGCCGTCAAAATCATAGTCTCCTATAGCTATACCGTGCATATCGCCCATAATAAGATCATAAGGTTTTTCAAATATGCCTTTATTATTCCAAAGAACTTTTATACTAAAACCATGGTCATTTAATAAAAGGTCTAAGAAGCCATCTTGATCTGAATCAGCAATAACAGGTGACCCCCATTTTCTTAAGTTTTTTTCCTCTCTAGGAAACTCTTTATGAACTTCCGAGAAGCTGAGTTGTTTGCTATGTTGTTGCCCATAAATTTTAGTGGCGAATGGCTGTGACAATAGGGTAATACTAAAGAAAATGAATAAGTTGGTAAGCTTTTGCTGAAACATAGATTTTATTTTTAGAGGATTTAGGATCCTTAGTCTTGTGATATTTTAAAAGTTTGATTAAATGTTGCCATGGTACTATCGTTCCACATTTGCTCTAAATACAAAGGATCAAACCATAAGGGCTCTGTGTGTGTTTTGCTCCAATTCTCGGTCTCCGTAACTAGTTTTTCTAAGATTGCTGGTTGTTCAGTACTTAAGTCTGTCTTTTCGCTGATGTCATTCGTAATATTATAAAGTTTCCAAGGTTCTTGATGGACTTTTACAGCTTTCCAATCGTTTTGTCTAGCAGCAACATCAGTATAGCCTTCACGATGGCGCATGGCAAAAAGTGTCTCCTTGTCATGTGGATTTTGATTGGAAGTAAATGCCTCCCAAATATTTTTACCATCTAGAATTTTGTTTTCAGGTATAGTTGCTCCGGCTAAATAGTTTAATGTAGGATAAAAATCTAAGGAAGAAACAGGGAAATCAAACTTTTGCCCTTTAGGAATCTTGTTAGGCCAGTGAAAAAACATAGGTACTCGATAACCACCTTCCCAGGTATCTCCTTTTCTTCCCGTAAGTGGAAAGTTATTCGCTCCATGACCCGTATGTCCGCCATTATCACTTAAAAAAATAATTAAAGTATTCTCAAATTGGCCAGTTTTCTTTAAATTTTTAACGATACTACCAACCCCGCGATCTATGGCGTAAACCATAGCCGCATAGGTTCGTCTATCCTTGTCTTCAATATGTTTAAATTTATCCAGATCCTCCTTTTTAGCTTCCAGTGGTACATGTGGTGCATTATAAGCTAGGTATAAAAAGAAAGGTTTATTTTTATTCTTAGCTTCACGTATAAAACGAGAAGCTTCTCTTGAAAAGGCATCCGTTAAATATTCATTTTCTTGAAGGGTAGTGCCATTGTGTTCCAAAGGAAGAAGGTAATCATTCACTGGGTTTTTACCCTCATCTTTTTGCCGTTTGAATTGTTTTTTAAACTCTTCAGGGAAATATTTATGACCTCCTCCTAGAAAACCATAAAAATCATCAAAGCCTCTATGATTAGGATGATATTCTGAGGTTTCACCTAAGTGCCATTTACCAATGGCGCCTGTATAATAACCAGCTTCTTGCATGGGTACGCTAATAAATTGTTCTTGAGCAGTAATTCCTTTATCGGTAGAAGCACCATTGGCAGGTAAATTAAATTGAGAACCAATGGTATGTGGGTATCTGCCAGTAAGCAAAGCGGCTCTACTAGGTCCGCAGAAAGGATGAGCAACATAAGCCGAAGTTAAAATAGAACCATCTTGAGCTAATTGATCAAGGTTTGGAGTGGTTATATCCGTGGACCCATTAAAACCTACATCGGCATAGCCTAAATCGTCACATAATATAAATAGAATATTAGGGGATAGATTTAGTGGGGTTTTATATTCTGCAAGATCAGTGGTATTTTTTTCTTTTTCTTTACAACTATTAAATGTAAGTAGGCTTATAACTACAAAAAGTACTATATTTTTAATGCTCATAATGATAGTTTCTTAATTTAATTGCGCCTCATTTTTTTGCCATCCTTGGTTGAATTGCAGCATCAACTCAGCCACTAATTCCGGGTTTTCCTTCGCTATATTGATTGTTTCTGAAGGATCAGTTTTATGATTATATAATTCTATAAAAACAGGCTCGCTATCCTTTTGTGTATAATCTTTCCAGACGATAAAACGGTATTCTTGGGTACGCATAGAATAGCCCATCAACCTATTTTCGAATAAATCTCTATCCCACTTATCACCTTGTTGATTCATGATGCGCTCTTCTACTTTTTCTATTAAGGGGCCGAAGTAGGTTTCACGCATTCCTTGAGATAATGGATTTGCCGCCCATTCACGTAACGCAGGAGTAGGGAATTGACTAAAAGCTGCTTTTTTCCATGGTAGGTCGGGGTTTTTTAATAGGGGTGCAAAACTTTGACCTTCCACCGTTGCAGGAATAGAAACCCCAGTCAAATCACATAAGGTTGGGTACATATCTACAAGTTCTACTAAGGCATTTGTTTTTTTACCTCTATGTTCTTTGGCCATATCAGGAGACCAAACAATTAATGGAACTCTAGTGGCTATTTCATAATTGGTAGCTTTTCCCCAAATTCCCATATCACCAAGGTGCCAACCATGATCACTCCAAAGAATAATAATGGTATTCTCGCGTACTCCGGCTTCATCCAATGCGGCAATCATTCTGCCTATTTGCGCATCTATATAGCTTACGCAAGCCAAGTAGGCGTGTTTTAATTGTAATGCTTGCTCGTCATCTATTTCTCCCGCATTCGGAATATTTGCACGTGCTCTTAATTCAAAAGAAGCATGTAGTCCCATCTCAGCACCATCCTTTGGCCCTGCAGTTTCTTTTGCTAATTTGATATCTTTTTCATCATACAAATCCCAATATTTTTTTGGGGCCACCCAATCTAAATGAGGTTTTAAAAAGCCCAAGCCTAGAAAGAAAGGCTTGTCTCCTTGTTTCACCATATCTTTTAGTGTAGCTATAGCCAAATCGGTATTATATCCATCCTCATAGTCATTATCAGGTAAGTCTACAAATTCATAGGCAGGCCCGCGGCCTAGACCGCTCTTTAAGGATTCTTTTCCATATTTTAGTACCATTTCAGCACTATTATTCTTATCGAGTTCTTGGTTTTCTTCTAGTTTAAATCCTCCAGGAGTTCTTGGTGGTTTTGCATCGATAAGGCTAGGATCCGCTTTTCTGCTCCAGGATAATGCTTCATCGGTATATCCAGGATGAAAAATCTTACCGGTATATACTGTTTCGTAGCCATTGGCGCGTAAATGTTGTGGTAAGGTTTTTATATTTGGATTTAAATCTCGAAAATAGGAGTAGTTTTCAATGACGCGGAGTGATTCCGGTCTTGCCCCGGTCATCACACTAGCCCTTGAAGGACTACAGATAGCTTCCTGACAATATGCATTATTAAATAGCAAACCATCAGCGGCCAAGGCATCTATATTTGGAGATATGGCAATGTCAGAACCGTAAGCTCCTAGTTCGGGTCTTAAATCATCAATGGCTATAAAAAGAATGTTTGGCTGTTTTTTAATTGGATCTTTTTTTACCTCTTGTTCTTTACAACTACTTAAAATAGCCAAAAGGATAAAAATTTTCAGATAATTAATCATGTTCATAAAATTAGATAAACTCAAAGTACAATCATTTCAAGGACTTGTACTTCTTGTAATTTATCTTCTTCTTAAACTATCTTACCCTAGTAAATTAATACAATTATTTGGTCGTGCATCTCAAAGGTTTTACCTTCTAGGAAGCTTAGAGAACTCTCTGTTTTATAATCATACATTGTCTTGATGGAGGTGGAGTCCATCAATTAATGGTTAAAATAGAGCTTATAATGGCTAAAAACCTTTATTTTTATCTATAATGTTTGACGTAATTTGTTCAGATAATAAAGGTTTTAACGAAAGGATATATGGTTACACTTAAAATTAATGGAAAAGAACATAAAGTAGATGCTGCGGAAGACATGCCGCTACTTTGGGTTATACGAGATATTATTGGTTTTACGGGAACCAAATTTGGTTGTGGTAAAGGTTTGTGTGGCGCATGTATGGTTTTAATGGATGGCAATGCTATTAATTCTTGTCAGCTTCCAGTTTCTCTTGCAGTAGGTAAAGAATTGATTACGGTAGAAGGCGAACAAGAAAATTTACAACGTCTTCAAAAATCTTGGGAAGAGTTTAATGTACCACAATGCGGTTTTTGTCAATCAGGACAGTTAATTACCGCTACGGCATTGTTAACTTCAAAGGCAAATCCAACGGAAGAAGATATTCATAATGCTATGGGGAGGAACATTTGTAGATGTGGCACCTATCAAAGGATTAAAAATGCGATTAATCATTCTGTAGAATTAAAAAATAAAGGATAGGTATGAAAGATGTACAAAATGTAAGCCGTAGAAGTTTCATTAAAGGCATTGGATTAGCTTCTGGAGGGTTAATTATAGCTTCAGGCGCTAGTCTTTTTAATAGTTGTTCTGTAGAAACAAAAGAGCTGATCGCATTTAATCCAAATTTATTTGTTCAGTTAAATTCTGATGGTTCTTTAATTTTAGTAGCTTCTAGATCAGAAATGGGGCAGGGGGTACGTACTTCTTTAACGTCTGTGATTGCAGATGAGATGGAAGCTGATTGGGATAGAGTTCGTATCTCTCAGGCCGTTGGTGATGTAAAGTATGGCGACCAAAATACAGATGGTTCTAAAAGTGTCCGACTCCTATATGAGGAAATGCGAAAAATCGGAGCGGCAACAAAAGCCGTACTGATTGCTGCAGCAGCTAAAAAATGGGAAATAGCCGCAGAAGACTGTCATGCAGAAAATCATTTTATCTTTAATACTCAAGGCGATAAAATTGCTTTTGGAGATTTGGTGGAAATTGCAAAGACCTTGGAGGTACCGGAAGAGGTACAGTTGAAAGATCCGAAAGATTTTAAATATATAGGCAAATATCTACCCAGTAAAGATGTGAAAAATCTAGCAAACGGTAGTGCTGTATTTGGTTTGGATGCCAGATTGGAAGGAATGAAGTTTGCGGCAGTTAAAAGATGTCCAGTGGCTTTTGGAAAAGTAGTTTCTTTTGATAAAACAGCCGCTTTAAAAATTGCAGGGGTTATAGATGTGGTGGAAATTCCGATGATAATTAAACCTTTTGGACCCTTAGGAGGTGTTGCTGTAGTTGCAACTAATACATGGGCAGCATTTAAAGGAAGAGATGCATTAGAAGTAGTATGGGATTTAGGTGATAATAAAGCCTACGATTCTGAAAAATATATGGAAGAGATTACGGCAAATGTTCAGAAAAAGGGTGCTGTCGTAAAGAGTCTTGGAGATGTGGATCAAGCATTTGAAAAGGCTTCTAAAACAATTGAGAGTTCCTATCAATTACCACATTTGGTACATGCTCCTATGGAGGTGCCAAATGCTGTGGCTTGGGTAAAAGAAGGTAGTTGTGAGATTTGGGCGCCTACACAAGAACCGCAACGTACCCGAACAGAGGTAAGTGAGTTTTTAGAGACTTCCGAAGATAATGTAACAGTTAATGTTACTTTTTTAGGAGGCGGTTTTGGAAGAAAATCTAAACCTGATTATGTGGTTGAAGCTGCAGCAATATCTAAAGCAATAAATGCTCCTGTGCAGGTAGTTTGGACCCGTGAAGATGATATTCAACACAGCTATTATCATACAGTAGCATCACAATACATGAAAGGAGGCTTAGATGAAAACGGAAAAGTTACGGGTTGGTTGCATCGTTTTGCATTTCCTTCTATTGGGTCTACTTTTAGTCCCGGTGCAGATGAGCCGGCATCTTGGGAGGCCGCAAGTGCTGCTAATGTGCCTTTTGAAATTCCAAATATGCAATTTGAAACAGGAAAGGCCCCAGCGCATGTTAGAATAGGATGGTTGCGTGCTGTGATAAATATACCGCATGGCTTTGCTATCAATGTATTTGCAGATGAACTAGCGCATGAAGCAGGTATAGATCCTTTAGAATTTAGACTAAATCTTATTGGTAGTGACCGAATAGAAGATACCCAAAACGATTATAAATATGATACGGCCCGATTAAAGCATGTTTTAAAAACGGCAGCTAAAAATGCAGAATGGGGTAAAGAGTTACCAGAAGGTCATGCTATGGGATTAGCGGTACATTATAGTTTTTTATCCTATGTTGCCTCTGTAGTGGAAGTTTCTGTTATCAATGATAAAGTAAAAGTGCATAATATACACTCTGTGATTGACTGTGGTCTAGCTGTAAATAAGAATACGATTACGGCTCAAATGGAAGGCGCTGCAATTTTCGGAATGTCCTTAGCTTTTTATGGTAAAATTACGGCTAAAGACGGAGCTATTGAGCAAAGCAATTTTCATGATTATCAAATGATACGAATGCCACAAGTGCCAAATATTCATGTGGAAATTGTAGAAAATAGTGAGAGACCAACTGGAGTAGGGGAGCCGGGTGTTCCTGTAATTGCACCAGCAATAGTAAATGCTATTTTTAAAGCTTCAGGAAAAAGATATAAGAATTTACCTTTAATGGATTATAAGTTGGTGTAATATAGATCGATCAGAACTTAAAGAAGTAAAAACCCACTATAGCAATTAAGTTATAGTGGGTTTTTTATAAAAGATAGTACAGGCATTTACTCCCAAACTACGGGCATAAAAACCGTCATTTCTGCCTGCCCTCTATTACTCCAGGCAAAATAAGGAACTAGCTGTGTTTTGTACGTTTCAAATTCAGGCGTTTGAACTGTTCTATACATACTTTCACTTTTATCTTTTCGCACTAATAATTTGCCTTCTAAGGTAGTTACACCACCTAAAAAGTCAGGCTGGTGCTTCGCTACTAGAGGTTGTTTTTTATCAAAATAGACCTCTAAAATATTCGTATGCTTAGGTAAATCTGGAGATTCTATACAGTATACAATAGGGCCTCTTTTTACCGCAATTTGATTTCTAATTTCTTCAATTCTTGGATGACCCTCTATTATTTGAATTTCCATGGGCATGTCTAATACTACAGTATCGCCTTTTTTCCAAATGCGATTGATAGTAGCATATTTTCCGGCGGTTACAGCTACATTTGTTTCAGATCCGTTTACCATAATTTTTGAGTCTATAGCCCAAGACGGAATGCGGATCATTATATCGAAGGCGGTTTCCTTACATTTTTCAATAATTAATTTAACCAAACCTTTCCAAGGGTATTCTGTATCTTGGTGCATAATTAGACTTGACTCATCTGCTAACTTTGTTTTTAATACACTACTGCCAAATAAATTTATAGCAATACCATTTTTGGCGATACTATACGTCCAACCAGAAACTTGTGCAATAGTACGTACTAAGTTAGGCGGACAACAAAAACAACTTAAATAAGGTTCTCTATTTGGTGTTTCTGTAACATTTTCATGTGCATGGTAATCTCTTGTGTTGTTAAGCATTCGTAGCGGATTAGCATAAAAATAAGAGTCGCCTTTAATGCTAATGCCTGAAAGTGCACTGTTATATAGTACAAGTTCCATAATGTCTGCATATTTAGACTCGCCATGGAGTCCTAACATTCTATAACTAAACATAGCATTACAGATATTGGCACACGTTTCATTATAGGCAGTCATATTTGGCATCATATATTCATTGATGAAGCCTTCTTCAATCATATCCAGATTTGTAGAAGCGCCGTAATGCGCTTGCCCTACAGCACCAGTGAGGTACATTTTTTTCTGAGTGACATTTATCCAAAGACGATCTAAAGCATCAATCAATTCTTTTTCTCCAGTTTCCGAAGCTACATCTGCAGCGCCGGCATAATAATATAATGCTAGCACAGCATGACCAACAGCCTCACTAGATTCTCTTAATGGAGTGCGTTCTTGTACCATATCTCCAATAGGGTATCCAATAGTTGTATCTGTATGTTCTACCGCATATTTCCCTCTATTATTTATAAAGCGTTCGGCTAATTCTAAATACTTTTTATCGTCAGTTGTTCTATACAATTCTACCAATCCCATTATCTGAGTCTGATTAAAACCAAACCTGCCATAATGCTTAGTTTCAGGCATAAAAATGGTATGCAATAGGGTAGCATGCTTGATGGCAATGTCCAAAAAATTACGTTGCCCTGTTACTCTATAATGCACGCAAGCTGTAATTAATAAGTGTCCTGTATTGTACATTTCATGATATTTACGATTCTCGTAACGGTCTACCTCAGGACGTAATTGAATTTGGGTTTGCAAATAGCCATCAGCTTCTTGCGCTTTGCTTATGATGTTTATATAGTTATCTATTTCTTCAAGAATTTTACTGTTTTTATTTTGCGCGTAAACATAAATTTTGGCTTCTATAAACTTATAAAAATCACCATCATGCCAGAACATACCTTTATGTTCTCCTTCCTTTTCTCCAGCAGCAATCTTAAAATTATTTAAGGCGTGACCAATATCACCACACAAGACCTCACCCATGTAGGGAACCATCACCTCTTCACAGGTTTTAAACTTTTCAGCCCAAAATCCACTGGTCCATTGACAATCAGTTAGGTTAATGTTTTTTAGTTGAACAAATGGACTCAAGGAATTATCAATGCTTGAGACAATAGGTTTTTTTAGCGTATTATTCATAAATACTGAATTATTTTTTTTCTAAACGACTTATTTTTTGATTTCAATATCATCAATAAAAAACTTTGCAGCTTTTGTTGCTGGTAGATCTTCTTTTTTGATTTCTAGGATCATTTGATCATCTGCTTTAGAAGCCATGTTTCTGTTAACTGTTGTTTCTATAGTTACCCATTCACGTCTAGGTAATTTTTTAAGATCGGAAAAAACCAAGTTAATCGTTGGATTGGTTAGTGTAACATGAATTTTATCAGCAACACGTCCTTGGTCTAACCAAATTTTCATGGAAACCTTCAATTCTCCTGCAGGTATTTTTAGAGCGCCTTTTGGGCTTACTAGTTTAACAGTATTAATCGCCAAAGAGTCATTTTTGCCATAGCCTGTAAATTTTAAGCTATTTACTCCCGAGTTATAATCGCCATGAACAATACTTAAATATTGAGAGGAAGCCTCATCAATAGACCAAAATTTTTGATAATCATTAGGTTCAGAATCTTCAGGAACCATTTTTAAGGGTCTCGGGTTTTCTTCAAATAATATAGGACCTTCAAAGCCATAAAATGCAGGTGCTAATAGATTGCTTGTTGGCTTTTGCCATACCCGCATGTAGTCAATCTCAAAATCTACAGGAAGCTCTTCTTTGTGAGGAAGCCCTAACCATTTGAAAATTTCAGAATCTAACCATATTTCCATCGGATTATTTAATACCCAATCTGTTCCTACTTGATCTTGGGTAAAATGATGGACCATTTTACCATCTATGAATAATTTTAGAAAGTCTTTTCCCCATTCCGCACCATAAACATGAAAATCGTCTGCTGTTCTAAAAGGTAAGTTTTCTACATGATTAAAAACTTTGGTAGGTCTTACCGCAGGAGGGCTCCAATCATGAGCGGTTGCTAAATAGGAATTAGCTTTTATACTTCCGTCTATTTTTGGATTCCCCATTAATTCATAGACATCTAACTCTTGCTCATAGCCAATAGCCCAAAAAGCTCCAGTGATAGCAGCATTTCCTTGTTTAGATTTTACTTCCATATAGCCATTTAAGAAGCGTTTTTTACCAACAACTCCAGCCGTTGTTATAGGTAAAGGTTCTCCTTCAAAAACGCCATAGGTGTCATTATTACTGCCGTCTGCATAACTTTCTTGTGCAAAAGGGTAATCCGGTTCCCATTGAGTACGTAATTTAAGAATACCGTCTTCTACGATGACATTGTGGGGTGCAAATTGAGACGGAGCTCTCCCTTTCCAGATATAGTAATCGCCATTTTGGCCTTCTACAAACCATTTGGTAGTGTCAATTTCTGTACCTTCAAATTCATCGCTAATCTCTTTATTTAAAATCCAATTTCCTTCATTTTTAGGGTCTGAAAAAGGGTAGGAGTTTATAGTGTTGGTTTTTTCTTTTATAGCTCTATTCTTCTTTTTTTGGGCTATACTTATGGTAGACCAAACCATTAAAAAGCTTATCATTATCAGCTTATAAATCCTGATGCATTTCATAATTGTAAAAGTTTAGGTTTTATTTATTCTGGAGTTTTAATTGAATTTCTTCAATCGTCAAGTTCTTAGTTTCAATTAAATAACGGTAAAGGATAAGCATGCCTATAAATACGGTTGCGGCATAAAAAAGTAAGGTGTTACTAATTCCGAATGTTGCCAATTGTGTAGGGAACATCATTTGAATTAACCAGCTTGCTGTACTCGTTATTAACGTGAAAAATGGGATTGCGATACCACGTAATGAAATCGGGAAAATTTCTGAAAATAAAACCCACATCACGGGTCCTATAGAGAAATGAAAGGCCGCAATAAAACTAAGAATACCTATTAAAACTATAACGGCATTTATATCAGCTGATTTTTGAATTAATAAACTAGAATGTTCACGGGCATCTTTTTCGCCCAATGATTTAATTAATGCTTCTTTTAATGCAATATCACTAGCGTACTCTATGTCAACCATGTTATTCAAACGTTCTGCATTTGGTATTTGGTTCATTTCAGCAATGGCCTCTTTAGTTAAGGTATAGGTAGCTGTTTTAAATCCAACATATGCAATCCCTAAACTTATGACAACCCACAGCATGCCACCTATAATCATAGGGCGTCTTCCTATTCTATCTACTAGTAGCAATCCTAATAGGGTAAATAACAATCCTGTTAATCCTGTCCAAATAGCTTGCATAAAAGCAGCATCAGTACCTATCCCTATCTGTTCAAAAACTGTTGGCGCATAGAACAAAATAGCATTGATGCCAGAGGTTTGTTGTGCAATTGCCAAAGTAAATGCAATGATAAAAGTTGCGCTATAATTTTTACTAAAAATCTCTTTTAGCTGTGAAAATACAGAACGATTATTAGCACTAGTTTTCATGCTTTTCTCCATGTCAAGAAGCTGTTCGTTTACCTCGTCTTCAGGTAAAAGTTTCAGTAAGGTTAGTCTAGCGTCTTCCTGTTTTCCATTATAAAATAGCCAAGCAGGACTGCGTGGAATAAAGAATAAAAGTATAAACCAAGCGATGGCTGGTAAGATTTCGGAGCCCAACATCCACCGCCAGGTGTTCTCATGAAAACCTAAATCTTGTACCCAAGCTGCATCGGAGACCCCCAGTTGTAGTATCAGGTAATTAATGAAATAAGCTCCAGATAATCCTATTACAATATTAATTTGGATCATGGTAACTAGTTTACCTCGCAATTTAGGAGGTGCTATTTCACCTATATACATGGCGGCTAATGAGATTGATGTAAAGGCTAAACCACCTAAGAATCTAAAAGATAATAGGCTTATATAGTTAGGAGCAAAGGCAGATCCGATAGCCGAGAACACGTAGAGGGCAGCTACTATTTGCAAGGTTTTTCGCCTTCCATATTTGTTACACGCATACCCTGCAAAAAATAAGGCTAATAAAACACCAAGTGCTGGGGCACCAACGACCATTCCTAATTGCAGATCATTCAACGCAAATTCTTGAGAAATGAATTTTACGGTACCCGATATTAAAGCTGCATCTAAACCAAAAACAAAGCCCCCCATGGCAACAATGAGTGCGTAGCTGTAAGCATTTTTTTTATATGTATTCATAAATTATAGGCTTTTGGTGTAGTAATTCTAAGTGTTTTATTCCCAAATAACGGGTAGAAAAACAGACATTTCTGTTTCTTCATTACTTCTATTAGACCACGTGAAATAGGGAATAAACGTAGTTTTGAAAGTGTTCCATTCCGGTTGATTTACTTTTTGGTACATTGCCGTACTATTCGCAGTTTCTTTTCTAAGTAATACCTCTCCAGAAATAGTGGTAACACCTCCCAAGAATTCAGGATGATACGCTGACTTTAAATTTCTAGTATCTCCTTTGATATAGGCTTCTAAAATACTACTGTCTTCTGGTAAATCTACAGATTCTAAACAATACACTACCGGCCCTCTTTTTATGGCTACTTGATTTCTTACTTCTTCAATACGACCATGGCCTTCGATTAAATTAATGTCTAATGGCATGCTTAAGCGAATGACGTCCCCTTTTTTCCACCTTTGATTTATGGTAGCATAGGCTCCTGGAGTAGTTTCTATATTGGCCTCCTCGTCATTAATTGTGATTTTTGAGCCTATTACCCATTCAGGAATCCTCAATAGAATGTCAAAGGCTTCGTCTTTGCAGGCTTCAATAGAAATTGCGATATCGCCCTCCCAAGGGTATTTTGTTTCTTGTTTTAGTTTAAGAGCAGAGCCATCATTTAAGGTTGTTGCTAAATTATTGCCACCATATAAGTTAACAGCAATACCATTTTCAGATTTACTGTAGGCCCATCCAGATACTTGAGCAATGGTGCGCACGAGGTTGGGAGGGCAGCAGAAACACTCCAAATATTCCTGTCTAGTAGGAAATTCTGTGTTCATTTTGTCATAATCTCTTGCGCCATGAACGGTACGTAGTGGATTTGCATAATAGTACCTATCGCCTTCAATATTAATTCCAGACAACGCGCTATTGTATAAAACAGTTTCCATGACATCAGCATATTTTGCTTCTCCATGTAAGCCTAACATTCTATAACTAAACATTGAATTACAGATATTTGCGCAAGTTTCATTGTAGGCGGTGGTATTGGGCATCATGTATTCATTAATAAAACCTTCTTCAATTTTATCTTTATTGGTTGATGCTCCGTAATGTGCTTGTCCCACGGCACCAGTAACATACATCTTTTTTAAGGCTACATTCATCCAAAGTTTATCCAGAGCATCGATTAAGGCTTGTTCTCCGGTCTCGGCATATACATCTGCAGCCCCAGCGTAGTAGTACAAAGCAAGAACAGCGTGGCCCACGGCTTCATCAGATTCTCTTAAAGGAGTCCGCTCTTGTACCATATCACCAATAGGATATCCTTTGGTTTCTGGCGTTTCTTCTACTTCATATGTGCCTCGGTTATTTATGAATTGCTCCGCTAAATCTAAGTAGTTTTTGTTTTTTGTAGTTCTGTATAATTCTACCAAACCCATAATTTGAGTTTGATTAAAGCCAAAGCGTCCGTAGCGCTCCTTGTCTGTCATGAACAATGAGTACATAAGATCGGCATGTTTAATAGCGATGTCTAAAAAGTTGGTTTGTCCGGTGATGCGGTAATGAATGCAAGCACTGGTTAGTAAATGTCCAGAATTATACATCTCATGAAACTTTCTGTTTTCATAAGGTTCTCTATCATCAAAGAGCTGTATTTGAGTTTGTAAATAGCCGTTTTCTCTTTGTGCTTTGCCGATGATGGTTATGTAGTCATCTATTTCAGTTCGTAGTTTTTTATCTTTATTTTGTCCATATACATACATGATGGCTTCCATGAATTTATAGAAATCACCATCATGCCAATGCATACCCTTATGTTCTCCTTCTTGTAACCCCGCAGCTATTTTAAAATTGTTCAGCGCATGACCCTTATCGCCCGTTAGTAAGCTCCTCATGTAAGGAATCATTTTGGTTTCAGCAGTTTTAAATTTTTCTGCCCAAAAGCCTTCCGTCCATTGGCATTCCCCAAAATCGATACTTTTAAATTTTACATGTGGACTATGAACATTGTTTAATATGCCCTTGCCAGCATCTAAGCTGTAACTGGCTGATGGTGTGCTGGTGTTCGCTGCGACAGTTTTTTTTGTATCTGGGTTGCAAGAAATTAATAATATCCCAATTAAGGTCAGTAATGGTATCCTTTTCATGTTCATCTGGAAACGTTTAGTTGAGTTTTAGTCTTTTAAAAGTGAAGGAATCTCATTTTTTATGAGTTCAGGGGTGCGGTACCGGTCCATACGTTCTATGTCGTAGTTTTCAAAGCTTCTTTTTAGCATCCATAGAGGGCGTTCTAAAGTAGATTCCCATTCGAACATTTTTTTAAACATGCTTTTAACACGTTCCGGATGTGTCGTAGCTAAATCAGTTTGCTCTCCTATATCTGTAGATAAATCATATAGTTCTGCAGGTCTATCTGCAAAACGGATCAGCTTCCAGTCGTCTTCTCTAAAAGCTAAGCGAACTTCTTTTTTCCAGAACAGTGTTTGGTGTGGTCTTTCCTTAATCTCGTTTTTGATGTATGGAATAAGATTTACACCATCTACATCTTTTAATTCTGATACATTACCTCCGCCAGCGGCATAAAAGGTAGGGAGTAAATCTAAGGTGCTGATTGGATAATTATAGCGACTACCTTTTTTTAACTCTTTAGGCCAACTTATAACAAAAGGCACTCTAATTCCGCCTTCTAAATGATTTGATTTAGTACCGCTGAGTGGTAAGTTTAATGAGGCATTTTTATCTGTTGGGCCTCCATTATCATTGGAAAATACAACGATGGTGTTTTTGTCTAATCCTAGCTTTTTCAATTTATGTAAAACCTTACCACATGCCCTGTCTAAGGCTAAAGTCATTGCGGCTAGTTCCTTGCGTTTGCCTGTTAAGTCAGGGAAGGTATTCATGTCTTCCTCGGTAGCCTCCATAGGAGTGTGCACGGCATTAAAAGCTAAGTAAATAAAGAAAGGATTTTTCTTATTCTTCTCTATAAAAGAAATGGCTTCATCGGCTAAAGCATCCGTGACATATCGTTGAGGTTCTTCAAAGTTGCCAAAGCCTCTTTCCATTTTTGTGTCATGATGAGCGCTAGAAGCTTCTTCGTAGCCAAAATAGCTGCGGGCGCCGCCTCTAAAACCATAAAACTCATCGAACCCTCTTTTAGTTGGGTGAAAACGGTCTGCATCACCTAAATGCCATTTACCGTACATGGCCGTTTTATAACCTAATTTTTTTAGATAATCGGCAATAGTTACTTGATCTAGAGGTAAGCCCATATCATCAGCCAGAAATTTTGAGTTTTCACTCATGTATCCGGGCACGTTTATTTCCTCATAACCAAAACGCTGTTGATATTTTCCTGTAATTAAACCCGCCCGAGATGGGCCGCAAGTAGCATCGGTCACATAACCTTGCGTAAAAGTAACCCCTTGTTGGGCTAATTTATCTAGGTTAGGCGTTTTCATTTCGGTACTACCTTGAAATCCAAAATCGGCATAACCTGCATCATCAGCAAATAAGATAATAATATTTGGTTGCTCTTGTGCAGCGCTTATATGATATAAGCCAATCGAAAAAAGTATAAAAAGGATTCTCATTTTCAAATTATTAATTATAATTCTTATTTATTGATGAAATAATAATAAATACATAGAATAATTACAAAATAATAGAAAACTAAGAGAAAGAGGGTAGCTGATTTTATCCGGTTATAGCACTATATTATCCATATTGAACTATGAGAAGTGTATAAATAGATATTTGAAGGTTAAATTTGAGATGCAACTTCCATAAACTCTACAGGAGCTCCCTTGTGTTTTATAAATGCTACACGCACGCCTTCATCAGGAGAAAAAATATCAACTAAAATATCTTTGCCCTGTAAAGCATCTTCCATATTGGCAACTACATAAGCTACGTGTGGAATGGTACGTACTAATTCTGGCATGGGGCTATCGGCATCAAACTTTACCCATTCAATTTGATATTCATCTTTTTCAAATTTGGTATAATGAATTTTTCCAGGTTCGTAAAAACCATCCCATTCTTTTTCTTCATTTGTAGGTATGCCGATATGGCTAAATTTATAGTTCATACTAGAAATTACGGGAGCTTAAATTATTTCGGCTACTGGGCCTTTTTAGGATTGACTGTTTTGCGTTAGTTTATAAAATCTACAATTTCAGATTTTATACTTTTGAAATAGGTGGTGAGCTCTTTGTAGTTTTTATCTTTAATAAGCTGTTTGTTTAATAAAGAACTCCCCATACCAGCACCAATGGCGCCAGCGGAAAAGAACATTTTTATGTTTTCTTTATTTACACCACCTGTAGGGAGCAGTTTTATTGTGTTTAACGGTGCTAATACATCTTTAATATAGGTAGGTCCTAGTTGAGTAGCAGGGAAAATTTTAACTGCAGAAGCGCCAAGAGACCATGCTTTGTAAATTTCCGTAGGCGTATAAGCTCCTGGAAATATAGGTATAGCATCTGCAACGGCTTTTTTGATCACCAATTCGTCTATGATAGGTGTTACAATAAATTGAGCACCTGCGCTTACAGCAACCGAATAATCTTCTAAAGTGCACACGGTACCAGCGCCTACATTTAGATTAGGGAATTCTGTTCTTAGCATTGCAATAATTTGAGCGACACCTTCTGTGTTCATCGTAATTTCAATGGTAAATAATTCCGCTTCTATATACGCTTTAGCTATTTCTCTAACGGTTTCTAAAGTTTCACCTCTAATAATACCTACGATTGGAGCTTTATAATAAGCTTCCCAAGAAAATGTTGAACTAGTTGTCATAATGCTGTAGTATTTTTTTCTGACCCATTAAAAGGGCTTTTTCTAAAGAAGCGCCATTTAATGAGATTAAATTTTCTTTTGCTATGATTTGATTTAGTGCTGTTTTATATAGGCTATACACGGGGTCAGGAGCAGCTAAAAAGATGGTTTTGTCGGTATTTTTTAAATATTTTATTTCATCTCCAATAAGCAGCCCACTTAAAAAATAATAGTTACTTTGTTTAGCTTTATTTTGAAGAATATGTCCGGCTCTCACTGAAAATAAACTAGTACTAAGTAAACCTCTTAAACCAAGGGTTACTCCTTCAATAAATGGTTCTTCTTCAAATTTTTCGCTTTTCACTTCAATAGAATTAGAGAGAATACTTTTTTGAGAAAGCACTTCAAACAGTTCCCCTGTCATGAAATTTTTCAAGTCTATAAACATAGCATTGTGATAAGTCAAGTGTTTGCTATGGGTACCTGGTAATAGTAAGATACCCTCTTTATAGGAGGCTAATTGGTCGTTTAGACCTATAGCTTGAATTTCTTCTCCGCGCATCATTCCTGTTTCGGTTTTTGCTCCAGAGATTAACAGAACTTCTAAATGGGTATTGATTTTTAAATACTTCCACTTTAAATTATCACCATTAGCTTCAAGTGGAAAATTAGCATATTCCATTTCAAAAAGACCAATATTGGAAGAAGCCATGCCTGCGGTTACCACCATATGATCTCGATGTTCTTCGGGGAGTTTTGAAATTTGAGAAGTTAGATATTCTGCAAAAAAAGCAGTTTGTTTTTTTGTTTTTTGTGCTGTATACTGTTCGAATAAAGTTTTTATCCCTTGATTTGTTTTGTGCTCTGCTATAATTTTTAGGTTGGAAGTTGCAACAACTCGTAGTCTAAAATTAGAGGTTCCCCAATCACAACTGATAAAATATTCGCGTACTTTCATTTAAACTAAAGCTTTGGTTACTCTTTTCTTTATTAAATAATCGTCTAAAGCAAAAGTAGAACAATCTACACCAATTCCACTATTTTTGATGCCACCATGTGGTAAGTAAATATCGTATTTTACCCCGTTTAGTTGGACTTCGCCAAATTCTAATTGGTCTGCAAAATAAGTTAAGGTCTCGGCATCACTAGAGAAAACATAGGAGGCTAATCCGGCATTGGTATTATTCGCTAAGGTGAGTACTTCTTCTTTTGTGCTAAATGGTACAATGGTAGCTACTGGTCCAAAAATTTCTTCTTGTAAAACAGCAGCATTATTATTTTCTAGACGAATAACGGTAGGTTCAAAGTAATACCCTTTTCGGTCTATGGCTTTTCCTCCGTATATTAATTTTCCTCCTTGGTTTATGGCCTCTTTAATAATAGCGTTTACTTTTAAAACAGACTGCTTATTCGCTAAGGGTCCCATATCGGGTTTATTTTCCCTGCCGAAACCAATTTTTGTATTTTTAAATTTATGAACTATTCCCTCCATGAACGCATCAATCACAGCTTCATGGATAAAAAATCGATTGGGAGCAACGCAAATTTGACCTGTATTTCCTGTTTTAAGTGCAGCACCAATAGTTATTGCTAGCTCTATATCAGCATCATCAAAAACGATAAATGGAGCATTTCCACCACATTCCATACTGTATCTTTTAATAGATGTTTTGCTACTTTGGGCAATTAATTTTTGCGCTGTTTCTGTAGCTCCTATCATCGTAATTAAACGAGGAATTTTGCTTTCGCAAAGCGGAATACCAACGGCTGGTATATCTCCACTTATAATTGTTATAACTCCTTTAGGGAAATTTATTTCATGACATAGTTCGCCAATAATATAGGCCGATAGAGGAGAGAATTCAGAAGGCTTTAAAATTATACTACATCCAGCAGCAAGTGCAGGTCCTAACTTAAACCCTAAATTTAATAAGGGAAAGTTATAGGCTAAAAAAGCTACAGCTACCCCCAGAGGTTGTGATTTAATATAATGCTCATGTGTACCCTCCTTGTCAGCAATGCTGATATCTTGACGTTTTACAATTTCTTCAGCATAATAAGAAAGGGAATTGGTGATACTCGTTAGGTCTTCTAGGCTTCCTTCCCAAGTTTTACCCATTTCATACATTATAGCTTCCCGTAACAAATTGCTTTTTTCAAGGAGTTTATTTCGGAGTTTATCAATCCATTCAATACGTTTTTCAAGAGGTAAAGCAGACCAATATTTAAATCCTTCTTGAGCACTAGTTAATGCTAATTGGGTATCTTCTTCGGTTGCCCAAGCTAATGTGGCAATAATTTGCTCATCAGCTGGGCATACCACATTAAATGTTGCACCGTTAGAGGCATCCCTTAAATCTCCGTTTATATATAATTTTTTATGACCGAATTTCAAAGTTGTGTTCATTTTGAAGTGTTTCTTTATCCAAATATTCTTTTAATTTATTCATGTCTACATCTACCCCCAATCCAGGAGTTGTAGGGACGCAAAATTGACCATTAACTACGTTTATTTGGCTTTGCGTAACAATGTCTCTCAATGCATTTTCTGTTCTATCTAACTCCATGGTAGGAAGGTCATTATACATCCTACCTGGATTTTTATCCAAATTACCGATAAAATGAGCAGCAGCACTTATAGCAATCCAAGTGCCCCAAGTATGCGGCACTACATCTTTGTGAAACGCTTGCACAATAGTAGCAATTTTCTTGGCTTCTGTAAGTCCGCCCGCGGCACAAATATCTGGCTGTGCAATATCAATACATTCATTTTCCAGTAAGCGTTTAAAACCAAATTTTAGATATTCGCATTCTCCTCCAGCAATAGGGATTGTTGTATTCTCTCTTAGTTTTTTATACCCTTTATAATCTTCCGGAGAAACAGGCTCTTCAAACCAAGAGATATCATATTGTTCTACTTTTCGAGCCAATTCAATGGCCTCTTTATACGAATAGGCATGGTTAGAATCGATCATTAATCTAATATCAGAACCAATAGCTTTGCGTATTGCTGCCACGTATTTGATATCTTCTTTAAGACTTAGGCCCACCTTCATTTTTATCGCTTTAAACCCTTGAGATTTGTAAAGTAAGGCTTCTTCTATTAATGATTTTTCTAAATTTTCTACTCGTGTAAAATACAATCCGGTAGCATAAGGCTGTATGATTGGATTCTTTAAACCACCTAGAAGTACGGATACAGGCTGATTCAGGAGTTTTCCTTTTAAATCCCATAAAGCCACATCAATAGCACTTAAGGAAGCTTGTAGGGAACCACTTCTGGCATAATCCATAGATCTGCGGTACATTTCTTCCCAAAGTACTTCATTTTCTAATGCAGTTTTACCAATTAAAAAAGGAGTGAAAAATTCGATTCCAGCTTTAATAACGTTGGCAGGACCATAACCTTCTCCCCAACCATACGTTCCATCTTCTAAGGTAATTTTGACTAAGCAAATTTTTCGCGTGTCATATTGCCATTGCGAGAAATAGAAGGGTGTATCTAGCTTATGGCTAATTACGAAGGGTTCTATAGTTTTAATTTTCATGCTTAATCCTATTGTTTATAAATTTTCTTGTCATTTGGGAACAAGAAATTAATGGTTAGTTATTTGTTTGTAGACGCTAATAATTGGCATATCCTAGAAGGCAAATGGCACCAATTAAAACGGCTAGCCCCCCTAGTAGAATTTTGAAAGGTTCTCGTGCATTATTCCATTCTCCTGCACGATAAGCCCAAATGTTACTAATGATTAATGCTAGTCCTAAAAGTATAGGCCAGCCTATTACAGGACCTAAATTACCCATTAATGCTGCGCCTTGTCCATATACACCTAAGGCGGCAAACCAGAAAATACCTGTTAGAACTGCCCAGAAATATGCTTTTTTGCTATTTTTTACTTTATAAGAGCTCCAAGAATTATTTTTTATCAATAGAAATAAAGCATAACCACCGTTCATGATAAACCCGCCTATGAGTACCACTACCCATGAAGCTAAGCTTGCATTTTGTGTAGAAGCATTATAGCTTTCAATAGCTAACGATGAAACAGGCCCTGCTTTTATGAAGCCAACATTTAAAGAGGCAGAAAGAATGCCAGAGGTTACTGCGATGATTACTCCAATTTTAATAGACTTGTTACTAGAGGAATTTTTTGTATGTAATTGATCTCTTTTTACACCCGCTACCGCAGTAATCCCAACGCCAATTAGAAGAAGAATTACTCCAGCTAGAATTATTGGGAAAGATGGTTGCTCAAAAGCTCCTTCTATTTGAAACAGCGGAATTATACTTCCAACAGATGCGGCAAGCCCCATTACTATCCCATAGGTAATAGATATTCCCGTTTTCTCTACACTAATACCAAATAAGATACCACCTATACCCCAAAGTAATCCATAAAAAGCAGCGATAAATAATGTGTAGGATGGCGTTTGTTGAATTACTTGAAAAAGATCTGGAATTACAAATAATGCCCAAGCTACTGGTACAATAATCATAGCTACTAATGATTGAATTAACCACCAAGCTTCCCATTTTAATGGAGCAATATTTTTCATACCTAATCCGAAAGTTCCTTGGAAGAAACTTGCAAATAGGACCAAGGTTATTGCTAAGGTGTAATCATTCATATGTTCTTAATTTTAGATGAATAGGATTTAAACTAGTGTTTTAAAAACAAACTCCTATCATACTACTACAAAGAAAATTGATTATAACCAGCCTTAATTCAATGATTTTACCCCAAGTAGGCATTATTTTAACCCTTCAGAAGCTATTTTATGAATATTTAGAGTAATTTTTGGATATAATACGTGGCTAAAACAATAACTCCTCCAGATAAGGACGTCAGCAAAGAAAGCACACTAAAAGATTTTAGAAGTTTACTTACGGATATATCGTGCACTTCTTTAAATAGCCAAAAGAAGCTACTATTTACATGAATTATTCCTAAGGAACCAGCACATATAGCAGCAGTGGTAAATTTTGGGTCTAACATGCCATTAGCAATTAAAGGAGCTACTATAGAGGCGGTAGTAATAAGAGAAACCGTTATAGAACCAGTTACTGTTGTAAATAGCATACTTAGAAAAAAAGGAATTATAATTACCATTACCCCAGTGGCGTTAACATCAGAAAACAGGGCGTTTACAATTTCAGTGTCTTTAATCACTTGCCCGAAAGCCCCACCTGTGCCAGTAATAAGAATTACTAAAGCTGTTTTTGACGCGGCATTTTGAAAATATTGATGTATAGTTTTACTAAAATCTAATGTTGATATCAGCGGGAGTGCACATAAAATTCCTAGCGATAGAGCCCAGATAGGATTTTTAATGAAAGCTATAATTTGGTTGTCAGAAGAGTAAATTGCGCCAATAGACATAAGTGCTAGTGGCAATAAAAGTGCTACAAAAGGCAATATTTTTTTAAAGCCTTTAAGCTGCTTTTTTTTGACGCTAATTTGAATGGTTTCTTGAGTTTTTGCTCTTTGTAAAAACTTCTTATTCCATTGGAGCCAAATTAAGCCACCACCGATAGCAAATATTGCGATTAAAATATTTAGAGGGATAATGTCACCCACATTAACTTCTAAAAGTGCGGCTACAGCTAGCGGACCAGGAGTAGGAGGTATAAGCGCATGTGCCACGGTTAAACTCATAGCTAATGAGAGCCCTAGGACCAATATGGAGTGGCCAGATTTTTTAGATAGGACTTGTAATGTTGGTAGTAAAGTTAAGTAAGCAACATCCATAAATACAGGAATACCAATAAGAAAACCAATGAAAGCCATACTTAACGGTAAATATTTAACTCCAAATACTTTTATAATCGTATTTGCAATTATTTCGGCACCTCCAGATTCGGATAGAATTTCACCTAAGAATGCGCCAAAAAATATGATGAGGCCTATCCATTTTAATGTATTTCCAAAACCATTTAATAAGCTTTCCGTCACAGTGCTTACCGTACCGCCAGTAGTTATTCCTAATAGTAAGCCGAAAAAAAGCAATGCAGGAATCGGGTGAATCTTAAAAATTGTGATAGCTATAATTAATAGCGTAATACAAAGAATTAAGGTGATTAATGCCGTCATAATTTGCGTTTAAAATAGTTTGGTTAGAAATCAAAAATAGTAAGAGGTTTTCGCTGTTAATGCCTAGCCACTATCTTTAATTAGCATTATTTTACCTTATGCGATATTGAGGTTTTTAATAAACAATTGTTGAGGAATATTACTATCGTGACCCTAAAGCTTCATTATACTTTTCCATATATTCTGAAGGAGTAACTTTCATGAGCGTTTTAAATTGTCTATTAAAATTGGTGAGTGTATTAAAGCCAGATTGATAGCAAACCGTTGCTATTTGCATTTCTCCTTCAATTAAAAGTTTACAGGCATGACGTAACCTAATTTCGTTTAAGTATTGTGTAAAGGATTTATGGGTTCTTTTTTTAAAGTAACGACAAAAAGCATTGGGTGTCATATAAGCAATAGCCGCTACTTCATCCAATTCAATTTTTTTGTCAAAATTCTCTGTTAAAAAAGTGACCACTCTCCCCATGCGATCTTTTTCATTTTTACTATAGTTACTTGTAATTACTTCTGAGCATAAGGTTTTGTAATTTTCACCTACAGAGAGGATATCTAAAATATTCAATAAGCCAATTATTCTTGAAAGCCCTTTATTTCCTAACAAGCCTAAAATATAATTGTGTACTAAATAGGTTACCGCTTTAGAAAATTGTAGCCCCATATTTGCACGCTGAAAGAGTAACTGTATTTTTTTTGATTCCGCTAAATCTAAAAAATTTTCACCTAAGAAATCAGGCACAAATTTGATAACCACCAGATCTACAGCCTCATCTTCTAAATTGTCAGCATAATACTCTTTGTGATTTTTAAAGAGATGAGGAACATTGCTTCCTATTAGGTATAATTCTCCTGGAGCAAAATTGCCTATAGAATTACCAACATACCTTGTTCCTGTACTTTTTATAAAATAAATTAATTCTAATTCTTTATGAAAATGCCAATTTTGTTCAATGCACGGCAATCTGTCTTGTCTTGCTAGAAATGAATTCTCAGGCCTGTTTTCCGTCTGTTTATAGGTTAATTTCATAAATAAAAATTTTGTTTGTTAAATCACTTGTAATGGTGAAATAGCAATATTGGGGAGGTTAAATTATCAATTATTATATAAATTTCACTAAATAAAACAAAAAACTTAATAAAATGGGTAATATAGTGTTGGTTAAGGAAAGTCAATTTTTTAATCGTAAGGTCTGTTTTGTTGGGTGTAGTAGATAACAAAAACTTCAAATTCTGTTGATTACTGGGTGCTAAAATGGAGTGCTATTAATGCGTTTGATACTCCTGATGTTAATGGATCTAAATGTATCAAAGCAGGGAATCTTCCGAATAAAATTGTTAGGACGTGGGATACCGATAAATATGTTAAAGACAATTATGGTATCTCTAAATTCAATGGCCGAAGCGGTATTGAATAAGTTATGAAAGATAGGCTCTTTTTTTTATATCAAGAGTTTCTAACAAGGAAAACGTCTTGTAATGGGAGTAAAAACAGGTAGTGAATTGTAAAATGAATGCTTTGTTGTCTGAAGTACTTTTACTTCATAATCCCATAGGGTGTCCAGATACTTTTTGTGAATTTAGTTTCCTTACGTATTTTCTTGTTTATGGCGATTATAGCATCGTTTTTGTAGCTTCTTTCGTGATCTAAATGTACGCAGACGGCACTATATCTAATTTGTATTCCCTTGATTCCTCTGAAAAATAAACGGTGCCCCATTTCTCTATCTTCGCCACCGTATTGCATACGTTCATCAAATCCGTTAACAGCAAGAATGTCCTTCTTCCAACCAGATGAATTATGACCATTCCAAGATGCTTTCGTCGTTGTAATTTTATTTAAAAAGGCTGCTTTTTCGGCATCTGCAATCAATTTTTTCTTTTTAAATTTTTTAGGCAATCCATTTTGCTTTAACCATTTTATATCAAAGCAATTTTGCGCTTCAATATCCATCTGGGTAATTTGTTCTGAGATAGACAGTGGAAGCTTACTATATCCGCCGGATAAGAAGAATCCTTTTTTTCTATTTACATAGTGTACCTGTACAAAATCTTTTCGAGGTATGCAGTCACCATCCGTCATCAGGATGTAATCAAAATTACAAGCTCTGATAGCTTTATTTAAAATCTTACATTTTTGGAAGCCATTGTCTTCGTGCCATACATGTTGTATGTTGTAAAAGACATCTTTTTTAATCTCATTGATTAATTGTTTTGTGGCGGGAGTAGAGCCGTCATCAGCAATGATAATTTCAAACTGTTTATAGGTCTGTACGTTATAACCCCAAAGTACTTTTTGCAACCATTTTTCAGAATTGTAAGTGCTTATAATTATAGAAAGTGTGTCTTCCATCAGAACGGTATACTATATCTTATATGAAATGCTAAAGTATAACGCTAATGATAAGCGGAGGTTATCGTTGTTTTATTAAAACCTTTGGATTAGGTTATTAAATTAGTAGTGCCTTTCGAAAGGAGGCTAAAATTTAATCTCCATATTAGTAAAAAGTGCAATTGGAATTATTTTATTCTTATACTTTATGAACTCTGTAGGTAATTTTGCGATTGGTTATTACTGTTCCTATTTTAACGTTCAGCGCTACACTTTCGGAAATAATAGGCGAGGAGCATACGTACCCTTCATTTGAAAGTATTACTCGAAATACCAGGCCGTTAAATTCCATATTTGCATTGTGAATGTTCAGAGTTGCTGTTTGCATTCCAGTATAGCTAGCAAAATCAATAATATCTGAAAAACTTGTTCCTCCATCCGTGCTTATTTGCCACTGATATGCAGCAGTATTTGAGGCTGTAACGGAAATAGAACCAGAATTTCCATCAATAATAATGGTGTCTTGTGGTTCCGTACTAATAGTTGGTGCTGCACTAGCTTCTTGGTAATCTGGGACAGCATTTGTATTTCCATCTCTTGTTCCAGTATATCCACCTTGATTAAGGACTACTCCCCAAGAATCTATTGAAATAGGAGAATTACCCAGTATAGCATCGTTATCGGGATCCATAAAACCAGCTTCGATAACATCAGTACATCCATCAGAATCACTATCAGAAGATAAAAAATCAAAAGTGTTATCCGTATCAGAATCATTAATTTGATAATTTATTGTTCCGTTATCAAATTGTCCAGTAGCCTGCACGCTATCAGGTATGCCATCCGTGCCCACAGATCCGGTTAATTGTCCGTCAACAAGTGTTTTTCCATGACCCGCTTCAATACCATCATATATACCATCGTTATCACTGTCCAAATCTAAACTGTTTGGTATCCCATCCCCATCTGAATCTAAAGGAGTACAACCGGTATAAAAACTTTTATCATTTACTACAAAAAATATAGGATCTGCATTTGCGGAAATTTCAAGGCGAAATATTATTGCTTTAGCTCTTTCGGCAGCTGTAAGTCCAAATTCAGATAATTCAACTGCAGCAAGGCGAATATTCTTTTTTTGATTTCTACCACTAGACGAATCATTTGCATTGTATTGATCCACATTAGAGTTTCCTACTACAGGTGTATCATTCCAATTAACTTCAACACCATTACCTAGATAATTTCCATCTTCATCTAACAAATGTAGTCTGTTATAGTTTAAGCCACTCCCTAATTGTGCACCTTGGGTTAGTAGAATATCCATCTCACCATCTCCATAGGCAGCTGTGTTTGTTCCTCCTAGACTAAAATACCAGGCATTGTCAATATTTGCAATGGCATACCCCATATCAAGCCCTCTTTCTCCTTGATATAGGTATGGATTAAAGGGTATTCCGCCAGAGGTGAGTTGTGGTCCTACGGCATTTGAAGTATTGCCATCTATGGCTCTACCTTCTAGACGTACGCCAGATGTAATACTGGTCACAGGTCTTAATGCGGTCCACGAAGTTTCTGCTACCGTTAAATCTGCTACGGCATCTCCATCCGTGTCTACATTATCATATAACCCATTATTATCTGTATCTATCATGGCAGTGGCCCCAACGCCTGTAGCATAGATTTGGCTACCTACAGTAAACGCTAAAAGTTCAGAGACATTATCATAAGAGGTTGTGTTCAGGGCTCCCACAGATGAGGACCAAAAGCCACTATAGTTTGTATAGATAGAAGTTACATAGTTTGTTGATACTAGACTAGGAGGAGGCGTTCCAAATCCGGTACTTACTTCGCAACCGTCTTCAAAAAGATCGGGAATTCCATCATTGTCATCATCCTCATCAATGTCATCTGTGAGTCCGTCTCCATCACTATCAGAAAAAGGACTAGGGTTGTCAATTCTTGTGTTTGAATTTATTTTTTCTGTTTTGGAGTGGGGTACAACAGTGCGGTTGTTAGTTCCAAATAGAAGAATAAATAATGTAATAGGTAAGGCTAGAAATAATTTTACTAATGCGGTATGCTTCAATCTGTGTGTGGTATTAAATGTGTGTGTAAAAACGCTTTAGCGGTTATCCTAAAGCAGCTCTAAGCTAACAGAATTTATAATAGGCGAGTTTTAATTGTTGTTAAAAGAAGACTTTTGAGGGTGTATTGGAGGTTTCTTGTTGTTTGTGAAATGAGCTGTGTTAGAACTACTGGTGCAGGCTCGCCAATTTGGTTTTGACAACCCTAATATTATACAATAATTTCTTGAAATTGTATAACAACTTCTTCGAAGTGAGAGTTCATCTTTGTAGCACACATAAAACTATACCAAATGGAAACAAATCAATATAAAGGAACGGAAAGAATTAGCGAAAAAGTAATTATCACAAATAATGAATTATTGTTGCATGAAAGTATTGTGAGGGCATTAGTTCCTAAGCAGTCTTCAGCTCCAAATTATTTTAGCGCTATGGGGTAATGTAAAACTCAGGCTATTGTAATAAGAAAACTCCGGTAAGCAAAACATATTTGTTTACAGGAGTTTTTTTTATGCCTATATGTTACAGGTGTCGTCCACAAGATTTTTAGAAAAAGCCAAGATTCTTCATAGGGCAAATTTCCTCATGCGGGGATTTATTACCCGATTTAAATAAATGATATATAGTGAATTTATTATTTAATTTATTGATATTCAGTTGTTTGAGTTTGTGGTTTTTTAATTTATTTTTTTAGGCATACCATTTGCATTTTGCCAAGCGGATATCATAAGTAGTTAACGCTGTAGTATTTACTTAATAGTATAAAGGGTGTAGAAGTCCTTTATGATACAGTGCATTGATACACTATGAAAGTGAAAGCCATAAAATACAAATGAAGTTAAATCCATAAATATATAACTATGATTAAATATCTAATTGTTTTTCTATTCTCCACAAGTTTTTTGAACGCCCAAACTTATATAAATGAAGCTTCTGTGAAGGTGCGTGTTGGCGATCTTTTTGAAATAGGTAAGCCAAAAGCAAGCGCCTACAAGCATATTGATTTTCCTAAGGCAAATTTCATTATTAAAAAAGGGGGAATTGCTAATTATAAGAATACAGAAGGAGAGCTAGTGGTGGTAACAGCTATAAAAGAGAAGAAAAATGGCGTTACTCAAGTTTATATTAGGCGTAAAGATGGAGGGCGTTTCTTTGGAAGTCACACGGTAGTTAGGGCAGACGTCAATCAAGCTTTAAGCACGGGAGAATTGCAATTGTTATAAAGTATTGGATGCTGTAATCCATTTGATTTGATTCGCTAAAACTTAGCTGCACAATGGATTCTTTTGAAACAAATGATTCTATATAAAGTAGTACTAAAGGTTTACAATATGTTTAAAAATTTTACAATAGCGCAAAGAATTCAAGTAGGATTAATTTTAGGAATAGCTTTCTTACTAGTTCTAGGTACAAACCGATTGGACAAAAGACATTTCTCAACTGTTCAGACTACAGTAAACTCGGTATATAAAGACAGGGTTATTGTGCAAAATTTGATTTATAAATTGAATGCCATCTTCCATGCGAAGGAATTACGGTTTATACTTAAAAAAGATTTTAACACAATTCCAGACGAAAATAAAAAGGCAGAAGAATTATTTTCAGATTTTGCTGCTACCAAGCTTACTAGTAAAGAAAAAAATGTTCTTGATAATTTACAGGATCAGTTTCAAAACCTAAAAATATTAGAAACTAATTTGCTTCAGAATGCTGAGGCTTTACAAGGAAATCATCAGACATCAGCAGAACGTATGCTCAGTAAAATAAATCAAAATTTGAATGTTCTCGCTAAAATTCAGCTTGAAGAAAGTAGAGAACTGACAGAACTTTCGAATAAGTCGTTAGGGATGACTATTCTCTTGTCTAAATTAGAAGTTGCTTTTTTAATATTGATTGGTATAGCCATGTTAACTCTTATTTTTTATCCCATAAAAAGTGGGGAAGTGGTGCAAGAATAAATTTCCATAGGCTCTATTAGGGATAATTAGTATCCTTAAAGGCCGCTGCTGGGCAAAAGAAATATTATCATTTGTCTTCGACCATTTATCAGAAATACTTCACAGCCTTAATTTTAAACTATAATGTTATGCCAAAGAAAATACTATTAACTACTGATTTTTCAATGAGCTCTTGGAATGCTATACAATACGCCTTAAAGCTTTATAAGAATCAGGAATGTGATTTTTATCTTTTGAATACGTATGCAAAAGATGTGTATGGTTTGGATAGTTATGTGCTTTTAGATCCTGATGATGTGTTTGATAAAATGTCTGAAAATCTTTCGAAAGATGGGTTGGGAGATGTACTGGCGCAATTATCTGGAATTGATGAAAATTTAAAACATCGTTTTCATGTGTTCTCACGATCAGAAAGATTTTTAGATGCGGTAAGGAATTTAGTATATAGTCTTAAAATTGAAATGATTGTAGTTGGGGCAAAAGGAAAAACAAATGGGGAACAAGGTAAATATGGTAGAAATACTTTAGGAATAATAGAGACCATACGAAAATGTCCCGTTCTAATAGTTCCTAAAAATGCAACTTTTAATCAGCCGGAAGAAATTGTTTTAGCGACTAATTTTAATACCGATTTTGATATTTCCGAAATTAAATACCTCGTTGAAATTGCTAAAATGAGTAATGCGCGTGTTCAAATTTTGAGTCTAACGGATGATAGCGTAATGACAGCGCAGCAAAAGGATAACAAATCGCTTTTAGAGAACTATCTAGTTGGTCTTGATTATATTTTTAATGTGCTCCACAATGTAAAGATGTCCGCTGCACTCAGCTGTTTTATAGAAATTAAACGTAGTAATATGATAAGCTATGTAGATAAGAAGCCCTCTGTTTGGGAGACCCTTGGTTTTGTTAGACCATCTCTGGGTAAATTAGGTTATTTCAATGATGTGCCTGTACTCGCACTACACGGTTAAGAAGATCTTTATGTGCTTAAAAAAAGCAAATTACGTAGTGCCATTTATGGTTTAATAATTTTTTTAGTATTCATTTAATGAGGATTTTTTTTAGGAAATGTTAATGTCCTAGGAAGTACTCCTTATTAAATGAGCTATGCATATGATAAAACACATGACAATATGAAAAAACTTTTTACCAATTTTAGGGGTGATCTTTTTGGAGGAATTACGGCAGGAATAGTGGCCTTGCCTTTGGCATTAGCATTTGGTGTGAGTTCTGGTTTAGGGCCTAGTGCGGGACTGTATGGTGCTATATTTATTAGCTTTTTTGCAGCACTATTTGGCGGTACAAATACGCAAATATCAGGGCCAACAGCACCTATGACCGCTGTAAGTATGGTTGTCATTGCTGGCATTGTAGCTTTAAATGATGGTGATTTAGAGAAAGCACTTCCAGCCATCTTACTAGTTTTTTTCTTAGCAGGGTTAATGCAAATAGGCCTTGGACTATTGGGGATTGGAAAATATATTAGATATATACCTTATCCCGTGGTTTCTGGTTTTATGACCGCCATAGGAGTCATAATTCTTGTGACACAAATTTTACCATCTTTAGGGTATTATCCCAAAGAAGATGCAGCTTTTGTAGCGGGTTTTAAGCCGAAAGCAGAGGAAATTATACTGAGTAATATCCTAAAAGAAGAAACTGGGGAAGGTATTTTAGTGTTAGAAAATTTTCAAGAGACTATAGATAGAGCTAATGAAGTTACTGAAGAGCATATTCTTAAGGAGGCAAAAACATTAGCAAATACAGAAGCATCTGGTGTTATTGGTGCCTTAAAAGTAATGCCAAGGGCTCTTCAAAGTATCAATTGGCTTGAGTTGATTCTTGCGTTATCTACAATAGCTATCATATATGGTTTTAAGAAAATAACAACACTGATACCTAGTGCTTTAGTTGCCCTAATTGTGGTGTCTAGTGTGGCGTTTGGGTTCGGCCTTAATTATCGACCTATAGAAAAAATTCCTGGTGGTTTTCCGGTACCTAATTTAAATATGTTCACTCAATTTGAACTAGGAGCTATCACTCCATACATCTTTACTGCATTAACTCTTGCTCTTTTGGGAGCTATAGATTCGCTACTAACCTCAGTAGTTGCCGATAACATGACCAAATCGAAACATCAACCTAATAAAGAATTAATAGGGCAAGGATTAGGAAATAGCGTAGCTGCTATTTTTGGTGGCCTTCCTGGAGCAGGAGCAACAATACGTACCGTGGTAAATATCAATGCAGGAGGGAAGACAAAATTATCAGGAATGATTGCGGGAGTATTGCTATTACTTATCTTATTAGTTTTAGGACCAATAGCATCGCAAATACCAGCGGCCGTACTAGCAGGTATTTTAGTAACTGTAGGTATAGGTGTTATGGATTATAAAGGATTGAAAGCAATTCCTTTTTTACCTAAAGATGCAAAAATAGGACCCTTTAAATTTAGTTCAGAGGTTGTTATTATGTTGGTGGTATTGGTATTATCATCGGTATGGAACTTGGTGTATGCCGTGGGTGTTGGGCTTATCATAGCTTCCTTACTATTTATGAAAAAAATGGGCGACCTTACAGCAGAGCGGTCAGATATTAAAACCTTAAAAAAAGAAAAAGGTTGGGCAGATGAAAAAGACTTTCCTGAATACTTGAAGGAAGAAATTTTTATCAAACATTTAAAAGGCCCTCTATTTTTTGGATCTACTAATGATTTCCAAAATTTAGCGAACCAAATACCAAGAACGGCATCTACGGTAATAGTAAGAATGGGGCGCATGCAGTATCTAGACCAATCGGGACTTTATACTTTAGAGGATGTATTGTTAGATCTGAAGAAAGCAAAAATTAACGTCTTTTTTGTTGGGGTACTTAAGCAACCTAGATATATGATGGAGCGCGTAAATATAATTCCGCACTTGGTGCCAGATACCCATATATTTAAAAATTTTTCAGAATGCCTTGGGTATGTGAAAGATAATGTCGCTCATGATTTGGAAGACAAAAAAGGGGGAAAATATCAGGAGCTCGTCTAAAGTTGCATCTTATGAAATAGCTATAGAGACTTATTGAGAGATAAGAACCCTTGCAAATGGTATTTTGTAGGGGTTTTATTTTGTCATAAAAATGGACTTACCCTTCTTGAAGGGCTTAATTTTTTTTGAAGCTAAATAGATACGAATAAAAAAAGCTCCCAATCTCTTGGAAGCTTTGATTTTAGTGGTGACCTCGACTGGATTCAAACCAGTAACCTCTTGAGCCGTAATCAAGTGCGCTATTCAGTTGCGCCACGAGGCCATTTTTTCACCCTTAACGGGCTGCAAATATATTTCTTTTTAACTTTACAGCAAAATAAGAATTAGTAAAAAATATGGATTTTAAAAAGTATATACGCGATATTCACGATTTTCCGAAGCAAGGCATTGTTTTTAAGGATATTACAACCTTACTGAGTAATCCGGAAATTTTAAACAAAGCAGCAAATGAGCTGTATGAATTCGTGAAAACCGAGAAAATAGATAAAGTTATCGGTTTAGAAAGCCGGGGTTTTCTCTTTGGACCGCTTTTAGCAGCCAAATTAAATGCTGGTTTTGTGCCTATTAGAAAGCCAGGAAAATTACCGCATGATGTGTTGAGTGTAACCTATGAATTGGAATATGGGACAGATACTTTAGAAATACACAAAGACAGTATTTTACCAGGAGAGCGGGTATTACTTCATGATGATGTATTGGCTACTGGAGGCACAGCAAAGGCCGCTCTTGAGCTAATACGTGAATTGGGTGGTGAAGTGGTGCAATGTAATTTTTTAATAGAATTAGGGTTTCTTAACGGAAGAGAAAAGCTAAATGGTACTGCAGTTGCTTCTTTAATACAATATTAGCCCAAAGCATTGGTGGTTACAAAATAACGCCAACCAATAAGTGCTAATTGAAATTTAGAAGCTTTCGCTAAATCCAATCGCTTTTTAGTGAATGAAGGTAATAGTAGGGTATTCAATTTGGCAATAATTTTGAATATTGATTGCTTCATTTTTAATTCTTTATGCAAATATAACTGTAAATTTTAAGTAAGAAGACTGCCGTATGGCAGTCTTTGATAATTATAGGCCTATATGATTTTTTCTTATGCAAGAGTCATGATCAGTGACAGCATCATTAATACTAATAGTTTAGCGAGAATAATCATAGTTGAAAGTTTTAAAGGTTATTAATTAATTGATTGTTTGCTGAATATATATAATAGTAATACTATTAACCAAATTGCACAGTCCGATTTATTAAAACTGCATATGGTTATGTTATCATTTTAACGAAATTTGTTTTAATATGAAACCATAATCGCTGTGTATTTGTTTTAAATACATATGTAAAAAGTTGTTTATTGTTTTAAATTAAAACTATTGTAGGGCGTTTTTTAGGACTTTGTTGTGGATCAAGGTAGTTTTGGTGTTTTTTAAAGCTTTTTTTATTGTTTCCATTTTTTTAATTGAGCAGTTATTAATTTGTGGAAGACTTTTTATCGAGCTATAAAATAATTTTTAGGACTACTTCAGGGTGCCATTATTTAAGTAAACTTCTGTTTTCCACGAACAGTTTTGAGCTAAAAATTATTATAGTTGAAAGGGCTATAAAAAATTTGTACTTCCGTTATATTTGTCAAAAAACAACAGCATGCAAAACATACTTTTTATTATTGCCGGTTTGGTTCTTTTAATTTTTGGAGGGAGTTGGCTTTTAAAATCTGCAGTGGCTTTATCCTTGCGTTTGAATATTCCAAAAATTGTAATTGGGATGACTGTGGTTTCTTTTGCCACTTCTGCTCCAGAACTTATTGTAAGTATAAAGGCGGCCTTAGATGGCTTTCCAGATTTGGCACTAGGGAATGTTGTAGGCTCTAATATTGCAAATTTGGGTCTAGTTCTAGGGGTAACTATATTGTTGGGGTCTATTGATGTTAAAAAGAGTTTTTACACGACAGATTGGCCTGTGATGATTATTGCTTCCTTGTTGTTTTTCGGCTTTATTTATTTTGACCATGAGATTCAACGCTACGAGGGTATTGCAATGGTTGTATTCTTAGTTGCTTTTTTAATCTATCTTTTGCGTTTTCAGAAACCAGCTGTGGAAGATGAGCAGCCAGAAGATGATATTTTATTACCAAATTATAAAACAGCCTTATTCTTGATTTTAGGTGGTGTAGCCTTATGGGGAGGATCGGAGCTTCTAATTTCGGGCGCCGTAGGTTTAGCGAAGTTCTATAATGTAAGTGAGCGTGTAATTGCTGTGACCGTGGTGTCTATAGGAACTAGTATTCCGGAATTAGCAGCGTCAATCATTGCCGTTATTAAAAAGGAGAAGGCTATTTCTTTAGGGAATTTAATAGGGTCCAATATTTTTAATTTACTAGCAGTATTAGGAATCACGGCTATTATAACGCCTATTAAAGCTAAAGACTTAGGACTTTTAGATAATGATATTTTCTGGATGTTGGGAATATCTTTTTTGCTATTGCCGCTAGTATTTTTTCCAAAACGAATGCGTTTGGGGAAATGGGAAGGAATTGTCTTATTGTTATTTTACTTGGTATTTATTTACTTTACTATATAGTATGCATCGCATTTACAACGATTACCACTAATAGTCTATAAGGAATAAAAAAAGAGCTGTTGAAAAATCAACAGCTCTTTTTTATGTATAAAAATTTATGCTTTACTTAAACCTTAGCGGTTTTTACAGTTTTGATAATTCTAGCTGCAATTTTGTATGGATCTCCATTTGAAGCAGGACGTCTGTCTTCTAACCATCCTTTATATCCTTTCTGAACAGCAATTAATGGAATACGGATAGAAGCTCCTCTATCTGATACCCCCCAAGAGAAATCATTAATAGAAGCAGTTTCATGTAAACCTGTTAAACGTTGGTCGTTAAACTCACCATAAACAGCAATGTGCTCTTTTACGTATGGTCTAAAAGCTTCGCAAATTGTAGCATAAACTTCTTTACTACCACAAGTTCTTAATATAGTGTTAGAGAAATTAGCGTGCATACCAGAACCATTCCAGTCCATGTCCTTACCTAATGGTTTTGGATGGTAATCTATATAGTAACCATATTTTTCAGTCAAACGATCTAATAGGTATCTAGAAATCCAGATTTCATCACCTGCTTTTTTAGCACCTTTTGCGAACAATTGATATTCCCATTGTCCTGAAGCAACTTCTTGGTTAATACCTTCAAAGTTTAAGCCTGCTTCAATACATAAATCTGCATGCTCTTCAACTAGACCTCTACCGTGTGTATTTTTACCTCCTACAGAACAGTAATACATTCCTTGTGGAGCAGGGTAACCACCAATAGGGAAGCCTAAAGGTAATTGAGTCTTGTTATCCATGATAAAATACTCTTGCTCAAAACCAAACCAGAAATCATCATCTTCATCATCAATAGTTGCTCTACCGTTTGAAACGTGAGGAGTACCGTCAGGATTCATAACTTCAGTCATTACTAACCATCCGTTAATTCTCTCAGGATCTGGATATATTGCAACAGGTACTAACAAACAATCAGAAGACCCACCTACAGCTTGTCTTGTAGATGATCCGTCAAAAGACCAGTTACCAATTTCTTCTAATGTTCCTTTGAAATCCTCATGCTCTTCAACTTTTGTCTTGCTTCGCATGTTTTGAGTTGGAAAGTAACCATCTAACCAGATGTATTCTAATTTAATTTTGGCCATAATATTAACTAATTATAATTCTTTATAGATTGTAACAAAAGTATATTTTTTTAGCTTTACTTGTAATTTTTTAGGGGGTAAATGTATTAATAATCAATATAATTCTATAAGACCATATTTTTTTTGGGGTATTTTACAATAAATACATTTTTTAGCGCTTTAAATTATTAATTTGTTAATTTCGCAATCTGTATTAATATGATAATTACTATGTCTAAACTAAGATTTGATGCTATTTCTAAAAGCTATGAAAGACAGCGCATTACGATATCTGAAAATGGAAGACGTTCTGAGTTATTTGGAATAAATGTCTTCAATGAAGAGCGCATGCTTCAGTACTTAACCAAAGATGCCTTAGAGAGTGTTCGGAGTGCTATAATTTCAGGGTCTAAAATAGATCGAAAAATTGCAGATCAAGTAGCAGAGTCCATGAAGACTTGGGCTATTACAATGGGGGCAACCCATTATACGCATTGGTTTCAACCTTTAACGGGGGCAACGGCAGAAAAGCACGATGCCTTTTTTGATTTACTTCCTGATGGGCGTGCCTTGGAGAAATTTGGAGGCGGACAATTGGTGCAACAAGAACCAGACGCGTCTAGTTTCCCGAGTGGCGGAATCCGAAATACCTTTGAAGCTAGAGGGTATACTGCTTGGGACCCTACTTCTTCGGCTTTTGTTTATGGTACGACACTTTGTATACCTACTATTTTTGTTTCGTATACGGGTGAAGCTTTAGATAATAAAGCGCCACTATTAAGAGCATTAAATGCGGTAGATGAAGCTGCAACTGCAGTGGCTAAGTATTTTGATAAAAATGTTTCAAAAGTAAATGCTACTTTAGGATGGGAACAAGAATATTTTCTGCTAGATAAGGCATTAGCGGTGTCAAGACCAGATATTGTCATGACGGGGAGAACCTTAATAGGGAATCAGGCGGCTAAAGGGCAGCAATTAGACGATCATTATTTTGGAGTAATTCCGGATCGTGTATTGAGTTTTATGAGCGATTTGGAGAAAGAATGCACCAAACTAGGAATTCCGGTTAAAACAAGGCATAATGAGGTGGCGCCTAATCAGTTTGAATTGGCACCTGTTTTTGAGGAGGCTAATCTTGCGGTAGACCACAACTTACTCCTTATGGATGTAATGGATAAGATTGCTGACAAGCATAATTTTAAAGTGCTGTTTCATGAAAAGCCATTTGCAGGCATCAATGGGTCCGGGAAACATAATAACTGGTCTCTAGCAACAGATACCGGAGTAAACTTATTAAGCCCAGGATCTACTCCAATGAAGAACCTTCAGTTTTTAACATTTTTCATCAATACGATAAAAGCTGTAGATACTTATGAAGAGTTGTTGCGTGCATCAATTGCATCGGCAAGTAATGATCATCGATTGGGGGCAAATGAAGCGCCACCTGCTATATTTTCTATTTTTGTAGGAACACAACTGGGGAATGTTTTAGATGAATTAGAAGGGGTTTCTCAAGGAAAATTGTCTCCTGAAGAAAAAACGGAACTTAAACTAAATGTTGTTGGTAAAATTCCGGAAATATTATTAGATAATACAGATAGAAATAGAACTTCTCCTTTTGCATTTACAGGAAATAAATTTGAAATGCGCGGCGTAGGCTCAAAGAGCAATTGTGCTAAACCAATGACAGTTCTGAATACGATTGTTGCTAAACAACTTATAGATTTTAAGAAAGAGGTAGATGCTTTAATAGATAAGAAGAGTCTTAAGAAAGATGAGGCTGTTTTTAATATTTTAAGAGAATATATCAAAACGTCTAAGCGTATTCGTTTTGACGGTGATGGGTATAGCAGAGAGTGGGAGAAAGAAGCAGAACGCAGAAAATTAAGTAATAACAAAACAACACCGGCAGCACTTCAAGTTCTAACATCTAAAGCAAGTTTAGATTTGTTTAGAACCATGAAGGTGATGAGTGAGGTAGAGATAGCTGCTCGTAAAGAGGTGGAATTGGAAACCTACATTTTTCAAATTCAAATAGAAGGAAGAATGTATAATGAGCTCGTCTATAGCTATATTATTCCAGCAGCAATAGCGTATCAAAATGATTTGATCAAGAATGTTATGGGGTTAAAAGATATCTATGGAGCGGCACATAAAAAATTGACAGATGGTCAGTTATCAATCATTGAGCAAATTGCAGAACATATTGTAGAAGTAAAAAAACAGTCAGATTTAATGACGGATGCACGAAGAAGTGCGAACCGTTTGAAAGATATTAACATGAAAGCTTTTGCTTATTGTGATTCAGTAAAACCTTATTTTGATAAAATTCGTTTGCACTGTGATAAGCTAGAAAGTATAATGGATAATAATCTTTGGCCATTAACAAAATACAGAGAACTATTGTTTCAAAAATAAAATCACATTTTTTTTAACTAAAAGCACTCAAATAGGAGTGCTTTTTTTTTTGATTCCACTATTTTTGTCGAAAATCAACATTCATGAGTTCATCAAACAGCGAAAGATATAATCAAAGAGGTGTTTCCGCTTCTAAAGAAGACGTGCATAATGCTATAAAAAATATAGATAAAGGGTTGTTTCCAAAAGCATTCTGTAAAATTGTACCTGATTATTTAACGAATGATGATGCGTATTGTTTGGTGATGCATGCTGATGGAGCTGGAACAAAATCGTCTTTAGCTTATATGTACTGGAAAGAAACTGGAGATTTATCGGTTTGGAAAGGTATTGCTCAAGATGCCTTGATTATGAATATTGATGACCTTATTTGTGTTGGTGCTACAGATAATATTATGTTGTCTTCTACTATAGGACGAAACAAAAATAAAATTCCTGGTGAAGTGTTATCAGCAATTATTAATGGAACAGAAGAATTAATTTCAGACTTAAAAAATCACGGTGTTATAATTCATTCTACTGGAGGTGAAACGGCGGATGTAGGCGATTTAGTTCGGACTATTATTGTTGATTCAACCGTTACTGCCCGCCTTAAAAGATCGGATGTAATTGACAATGCAAATATAAAAGCAGGAGATGTTATTGTAGGTTTAGAGTCCTTCGGACAGGCAAATTATGAGAAAGAGTATAATGGAGGAATGGGAAGTAATGGATTGACTTCTGCACGCCATGATGTATTTTCAAAATATTTAGCAGATAAGTATCCAGAGAGTTTTGATGCCGAGGTGCCAGAAGATTTGGTGTATTCTGGGAAAGTTAAATTAACAGATTCTGTTAAAGATGCCCCTTTAGATGCAGGTAAATTGGTATTGTCTCCTACAAGAACATATGCGCCAATAGTAAAAAAGGTTTTAGAGAAATATTCAAGTAAGGACATTCATGGTATGGTTCACTGTAGTGGTGGGGCACAGACCAAAATTCTTCATTTTATAGATAACCTACATATTATAAAAGATAACCTTTTTGAAGTTCCTCCGTTGTTTAAATTAATACAAGAGCAGTCTAAGACAGATTGGAAAGAAATGTATCAAGTATTCAATTGCGGACACCGCTTAGAGTTTTATGTAAATGAAGCAGTGGCGCTAGATTTAATTCAGATAGCCGATTCTTTTGGGGTACGTGGTAGAATTGTAGGTAGGGTAGAAGAAAGCCCAACAAAGAAATTGACTATAAAAAGTCAAAACGGAACTTTTGAGTACTAGTATATACGATAAGAGGTAGTTTTTCGTTGTGTCTTTAAACGGAATAGTATTATGGAAAGAAAGGCATTTTTAAAAACACTTGGCGCAGGAGCAGCTTTTGCCCTAACATTCTCTTGTTTACACGGTTGTTCTTCTGATGGTGAAAGTGGTGAGACGGCTCCAGAAGAAGAGGGAGAGGTGCCTACAGGTGTTGATATTACGGTAGATTTAAATGCTAGTACTTCGTCTAATCTTCAAAACAATGGAGGTTTTATTTTTGTAAAATCGAAAGATAAATTTACAGAGACTGATATTATTATTGTTAGAAATTTGCAAGGAGAATTGGTTGCAGCTAGTAAGTATTGTAGTCATGAGAATAACCCTAACATATTATTTGTAAACGAAAATGATGGTATCTATGAGTGTAATGTTCATGGGTCTAGATTTGCACAAGATGGGACTCCCTTAAACTCTATAACAAGCAACCCTCTTAAAGTTTTTAAAACAGAAGTTTTAGCCAATGATGTCTTACGTATTTTTGAGGCGTAAACTTCTGAAATTATGAAAACGCTATTTTTTCTACTTTTATTTTTTTGTGCACTAGTTGTAAATGCACAAAACTGGCAAAAATCTTTTGCCGATGCACAAGCGCTCTCAAAGAAAAACAATCAACCTATAGTATTGGTCTTTGCTGGTTCAGATTGGTGTGCTCCATGTATAAAGTTAGATAGAGATATCTGGCAATCTGAGGAGTTTAAAAAATATGCAGAAAAGCACTATGTGTTATATAAGGCAGATTTTCCACGCCGTAAATCCAATAAACTTCCTCTGGAAATAGAAAATCAGCATAAAATATTAGCGGATAAATACAATACTAAAGGATATTTTCCGCTTGTAGTGGTTTTAAATGAAAAAGGTGAAATTTTAGGGGAAACTGGATACAAGAAAGTGGCACCAAATGAGTATATTTCAGTCATAAATGAATTTTTAGATTGAAAAATGCCCCCCTTTATTTACTGTTATTCTTTTCGATACTGGTAACTAGTCAAGAGAAAAAATATGTAACCATATCGGAAACCATGAAACTTATGGGTTCTCGGTTTGATATTACTATTGTTGCAGAAGCAGAGAGTACCGCTAAGAAAAATATAGCGGAAGCTGTTGCGGAAATCAGTAGAATCGAAAAGATAATATCTTCTTGGGATGAAACCTCGGAAACCTCGGAAATAAATAGAAATGCAGGAATTAAGCCTGTAAAAATTAGTGCAGAATTATTTGGATTAATAGAACGATCTATTAAGATTTCAGAAATTACAGATGGTGCTTTTGATATTTCTTATGCTTCAATGGATGAAGTATGGAAATTTGATGGTAGCATGAGGCACCCTCCAACTCCGGAGCAAATAACAATATCAATTGCTAAAGTAGGGTATCAAAAAATTCAATTGGATAAAGAGCAGCTAACCGTTTTTCTGCCTGATGAAGGAATGAAAATTGGTTTTGGAGCGCTTGGTAAAGGCTATGCTGCAGATAAGGCAAAAGAATTAATGTTGTCAAAAAAGGTATTTGCAGGCGTGATTAACGCATCTGGCGATTTAACCACATGGGGCAGGCAGGCCACTGGTGAGAAATGGATTGTGGGTATAAGTAATCCATTAGATAGAGAGAAAGTCTTTTCTTGGTTGCCCTTAGATGAATCTTCAATCGCTACTTCAGGAAATTATGAAAAATATTTATTCTTTGAAGGAGAAAAGCATTCTCATATTATAGATCCTAGAACTGGATATCCTTCCAAAGGAATTAGCAGTGTTTCTGTTTTTTCTAAAAGTGCAGAGTTGTGCGATGCTTTGGCGACCGCAGTATTTATTATGGGTATTGATACGGGTATTTCTTTAATAAATCAATTAAAAGAAACTGAGGTTATTGTAGTAGATTCTCAAAATAAAATTTTTAAAAGTAATGGTATTACGTTTGATAACCCGTAAATTTAAGTCTATGAGAAAACTCCTAGTATTATTTTTGATGGCAACTTCTTTTATGTCTTGTGTGGCAGTTAAGGAGTATGATAAAGTTTATTTGAATGATGAAGAGATGGTTTTATCAGCAAAAAATATGGACCAGTTTGAAACTAATTTTCAAATTTATCGAGAAGCATCTGCAGGAGCTAATGGCGGTAAATCTGGCGGTGGTTGCGGTTGTAATTAAAAGAAAGTCTTAAGTCAAACAAAGAATGCAAAAAATAATATTCATCTTTTTAATCTTTCTAGGTACAGCGCTACATGGTCAAGAAACTACCTATAAGAAACGTGTGTTAGAAACCACCGAAGTAGATGCGTTGTTTAGTTATTACAGCCAAGATGGTGCTAATGCTGCAGTATCAGGAGGAGATGGTTCAGAAGAATTAACAGATGTTACGTCAACGGTAGTAGTTCGGTTACCAATGAATGATGATGACGTGTTAACCTTAGATGTAGGGATTTCAGCATATTCTTCCGCATCTTCTAGTAATATAAATCCTTTAGATGGTAGCGTCAATGAACGTGCTAGTCCATTTATAGCTTCTTCCGGAGCCTCGCAATCGGATGTTTTGGCGCATATTAATCCTACCTATCAGCACAGTTCAGAGGATCGAAATAAAATTTGGAATGCTAACGCGTACTTTTCCTCAGAATATGACTATTCTTCCTTAGGAGTAGGTGGCGGCTATGCACAATTATTTAATGAGAAAAATACGGAAGTAGCTATAAATGCAAAGGTGTATTTTGATGCGTGGAAACCTCAGTACCCCATAGAATTAAGAGATGGTTTTTTTGATGATCGGGTAATGGGAACTGGTACTTATGCTCCAAGTTTTACAACATTTGATTCTGAAACGCGAAATTCTTACTCTTTATCTTTAGGAGTGACGCAAATTTTGAGCAAGCGCATGCAAGGGTCTATTTTTTTAGATGTAGTGGCGCAAGAGGGTTTATTGAGCACCCCTTTTCAACGTGTATATTTTTCGGATAAGGAAGATTTTTTTATTGAAGATTTTCAATTGGCAGATGATGTAGAACGATTGCCTGATACTCGTTTCAAAATTCCAATCGGAGGGCGATTAAACTACTTTATCAATGATTATTTGGTGCTGAGAAGTTACTATCGTTTTTATACAGATGATTGGGGGGTTACCTCTCATACGGCTAGTTTAGAGTTGCCTATTAAAATTAGCAGCTTGTTTACGCTATATCCTACTTATAGATATTATACACAAACTGCGGCAGATTATTTTTATGCTAAAGAAGAAGCATTGTCTACATTAGATTATTACACTTCAGATTATGATTTATCAGAATTTAATGCGCATCAATATGGATTCGGAATTCGGTATAAAGACATTTTTACGAATGCTAAATTATTGAGTTTTGGTTTGAAAACAATCGATTTACGCTTTAGTAATTATGATCGTAGTGATGGTTTAAACTCTTATATTTTTACATTTGGGACAACTTTTGTAAGATAATTGTATTTCTTATAACAATTTTGAAGCTTTGGATTTAGCCAGCTTCTGAGAAATATTTTTTCAAATTGATGATATCCAATAATTAAGTTCTATATAAATGTGCAAATTTATTGTAATTTCGCACAAAATGTTAGCAAGGTCATGTTAGATAAGTTAAATATAGTAAAACAACGTTTTGATGAAGTGTCAGATTTGATTATTCAACCTGATGTAATTTCTGATCAAAAACGATATGTTGAGTTAAATAAGGAATATAAAGACCTTAAAAGTTTAGTTGATAAACGAGATTTATATATAGAGTTTACGAATAATATAGAAGAGGCACAAGAAATTATTTCTGAAGGAAGTGATGCAGAAATGGTAGAAATGGCCAAAATGCAAATGGAAGAGGCTAAGGTTGGCCTACCAAAACTGGAAGAAGAAATTAAAGTTCTTTTAATACCTAAAGATCCAGAAGATTCTAAGAATGTTGTAGTTGAGGTAAGAGCGGGTACCGGTGGTGATGAAGCTAGTATATTTGCTGGAGATTTATTTAGAATGTACACTAAATACTGTGAATCTAAAGGTTGGAAAACTAACGTTATAGATTTAAGTGAAGGTACTAGTGGTGGTTACAAAGAAATTCAGTTTGAAGTTACCGGGGAGAATGTGTATGGTACCTTAAAATTTGAAGCAGGAGTGCACCGTGTACAACGTGTACCGCAAACGGAAACACAAGGACGTGTGCATACCAGTGCAGCTACAGTAATGGTATTACCGGAAGCTGAAGATTTCGATGTTCAGATTGATCCTAAGGATGTACGTATAGATTTTTTCTGTTCTTCAGGGCCAGGAGGTCAATCAGTAAACACAACGTACTCAGCAGTGCGTTTAACGCACATTCCGTCAGGATTGGTTGCCCAGTGTCAAGATCAGAAATCACAGCATAAAAACAAAGAAAAAGCATTCAAGGTTTTGCGTTCTCGTTTGTATGACCAAGAATTAGCAAAGAAACAAGAAGAAGATGCGGCAAAGCGTAACTCGCAAGTTAGTAGTGGAGACCGTTCTGCAAAGATTAGAACCTACAACTACTCACAAGGAAGGGTTACTGATCACAGAATAGGACTTACTTTATATGATTTACAAAATATCGTAAATGGTGATATTCAAAAAATTATTGACGAATTAAGTCTTGTTGAGAATACTGAAAAACTAAAAGAAGCTTCAGAAATTTTTTAAAAATGACTACAGAACATTTAGTAGCGCAAATACATAAAAAACAATCTTTTTTATGTATTGGGCTAGACGTAGATTTAGCTAAGATACCTGAACATTTACTAAAGGAAGAGGATCCCATTTTTGCTTTTAATAAAGCAATCATTGATGCTACTCATGAATTATGTGTTGCTTATAAGCCTAATACAGCTTTTTATGAAGCGTATGGCATTAAGGGATGGATGGCTTTAGAGAAAACTATAAAATACTTGAATGATAAGTATCCTGAAATTTTTACGATAGCAGATGCTAAAAGGGGAGACATAGGGAATACATCAACCATGTATGCTAAAGCATTTTTTGATGATTTAGGCTTTGATTCTGTTACAGTAGCTCCTTATATGGGAAAAGATTCTGTAGAGCCTTTTCTGGCATTTGAAGAAAAGCATACTATTCTATTAGCCTTAACTTCAAATGAGGGTGCTTTTGATTTCCAAACAAAGGAAATTGAAGGTAAAGAGCTTTATAAGCAAGTTTTAGAAACGTCTATTACCTATAAAAATGCTGAGAATTTAATGTATGTCGTTGGAGCTACTAAAGCAACTTTTTTAGCAGATATTCGACAAATAATTCCTTCTAGTTTCTTGTTAGTGCCTGGTGTTGGTGCACAAGGCGGAAGTTTGTCAGAGGTATGTAAATACGGTATGACAGAAAATGTTGGTTTATTAGTGAATTCTTCTAGAGGCATTATTTACGCATCTAAACAGGAAGATTTTGCGCAAGCAGCTAGAACATCTGCAAAAGATCTACAGAAACAAATGAAATTAGAATTAGAACAAAAATTCTAATTAAAATTCATTTAATAATTTCTCTAACTTTTGAGCTTTAGATTCAAAAAAATCACCCAATTTAGTGTTTGCATATTGGATATTATTGGCCTTTTCTATAAAGTTCTGATATAGAAATTCCAATGCTGTGATAGAATATTCTTCTTTATTTAATGCTTTAACTGCCCCTACTTTACAGTATTGATTATTCATAGTGTTTCTCGTTATTTTCATTATAACAAATATACGTTGAAAAGCAGGTTATGGACGTTTAGTATTCGTTATATGTAGCTAAAAATCAGGTGTTTTGTAGAGCGATTTCATTTTTACTTGTAAATGATTCTAGAAAGTATGGCTAATTTTAAATAAACTCCGTTTTTAGTCGTTCTACTGATAATTCTTTCTATTAAAAAAATTAAGTACATTTACAAAAAAAGAACCGATTGCTAAGTTATACCAAACACAAACATAAAACTTCTACAAAATGGGTGACTTTTGTTCATGGAGCAGGAGGTAGCTCAACCATTTGGTTTAAGCAGGTTCGGGAGTTCAGAAAGCATTTTAACGTATTACTTCTAGATCTAAGAGGGCACGGAAATTCTAAAGTAAATTTGAAAGATGCTTTTAGTGATAAGTATACTTTTGATTTTATTACCGATGATATTTTACATGTAATTGACCATGAGAAAATAGAAAAATCTCATTTTGTGGGTATTTCATTGGGTACTATTTTAATAAGAAATTTAGCAGAAAAATATCCGAATCGTGTAGAAAGCATGATTATGGGCGGAGCAATTATGAAATTGAATCTAAGATCACAGGTTTTAATACGCTTAGGAGTCATTTTTAAATCGGTTGTGCCGTATTTGTGGTTGTATAAGTTTTTTGCGTTCATTATCATGCCTAATAAGAACCATAAAGAATCTAGGTCCCTTTTTGTTAGAGAAGCGAAGAAGTTGTACCAGAAAGAATTTATCAGATGGTTTAAGCTTACCTCAGAGATTAATCCACTTTTGCGTTTCTTTAGAATGGTAGATATTAAAATACCTACCTTGTATGTAATGGGTAGAGAGGACTATTTGTTTTTACCTTCTATAGAAAAGATAGTGGCTTCACATGCCAATTCAGAATTATTTGTTGTTGAAAAATGTGGGCATGTGGTAAATGTAGAACAACCATTAGTATTTAATAAAACGGTTATTTCTTATTTGTCTAAAATATAGATATAAAATATATTGAAAATTATCTTTGGATACAGATTTTTCGTTTCAGCGCTCATTCTACTTTAAAAAACTTCTTTATTTATATGCTCTGTAACAAAAGAGAATGGGTCAATTCACTTCGTTTAGTTTTATACTTTACACGACTTACTCAAGGCTACATAGTATTGTTAGGTTGTGTGTGTATAGAATTTGTGTAAGTTTTATTTATGCATGTTTAGATGTTTCCGTTGAATTTTAAGCTTTAGTTGTGGTAGTGCGGTATTTTAAAATAGGAGATAGGTAAGATTGTTAGCGGTCTTGTTTTGGCAAGGTAGTTTGGGTTGTTATAAGGACTGTTGTAATCTATAATATAGGATGCTAGTAGGGTAGCATGATATTTTTTTGCATAAAAAAAGGCTGGTTAATTAAAACCAGCCTTTTGTATATTTCTAATAAATAGAATTACTCAACGTCAAAAAACAATTTTGTTGTTTGTGCATCTCCGCCTATAGCAGAAGAAGCAGACATCCAATTCGCTTCATTTAAGTTTTGTTCATCTATTGGATAAGTATATCTAGTAGGAACAGGTAATCCACTTTCTGCAGGTAAGTTAAAAGAAGGAGTGTCATAAACTCTCCATGCAGTCCAAGATTCAAAACCTCTGTTGAACATTGCCAACCATAACTGGTTTCCAATTTTCTCTTTCCATGTTCCAGTAGCTGTTGTGTAAGCTACATCAGGATTCGCTAAGTAGTCTGCGACATTAGGTACACCCCAGAAATCAAAAGAAGCTGTAATACCTGCGTTATAGAAGCTTTCTGCATCAGCAGGAGTTCCAGAGATAGAACGTTCAGCAGCATCTGCTAAATAAAATGATACTTCAGCATAATCTATTAAACTAGCAGGATTTTCAGGATCCAGCATAGGAGCACCCACATGGGTGTATGAAGTGTAGGTATTGTTGTCTCCGTAAGGTCCTCCAACATATACATCATCTCCTAAGTTTTGATCAAAATAGTATGCTCTTCTAGGGTCTTCTAAATCATTCATGAAATCAACTAAAGTATTAGCGATAACGAAATCTGATCTACCAGACTGCACTAGATCTACCCATACAGGGTTTGTATTAGGCGTAGCACTTTGGTATTCTACTTCTGCATTATCTGCATTTGAAGTAAATACACCCCCGCTTACTGCAGCTGTTATAGCAGCAGAAGCTTGTGTTGTCATACTAGAAACATCAACAACTCTTAAGCCCATTCTTAATAATAAAGAATTAGCAAATTTAGTCCAAGCAGTAGCATCTCCACCATAGATAGGATCAGAAGAACCAAATCCAGTTCCTGAAATAGTAGGGATAACAGCTGTTAAACGCGTTAATAAATCACTGTATATTGTAGCAGCATCATCGTATTGAGGAAGTACATATTCGCTATCATTTAAAGCTTGAGAATATGGAATATCACCGAATGTTTCTACCAATTGTGCCCAAGTATAAATTTCTAATATTTCAATCTGAGCATTTCTAGAAGCTTTTTCAGCAGCTGTTATTTGGTCATCAGCATTAACAGTCTCTCTAGCACTTTTAAAATCAAACAATACATCTCTGTACATTTCTGACCAATGTGTGTCAGGAATACTTCTTGTATTGAAGTCATAATTAGCTTCATCTGTGTATGTAGTTTCAGTCCAGTGTTGTCCTAACATTCTAAAGATGTTAGTATTTACATTGGTACTTGTCATTTGATCAAACAAACTCTTAGTAGCAGCATTGAACAAAAAGCTCGCTTCTACTTCAGTTGGATTCTTTGGATCGTTATTCAATGCTTCATAGTTATCGTCCGATTGGCAGGCTCCTAATGTTGCGATTGAAAGAATGGTTAATAATATTTTTTTCATAATTTTTTCTTTAAAACTGTAATTTAATACTTGCACCAATTTCTCTAATAGAAGGGTAAGCACCTGATTGATATCCTTGAACATTTCCAGAGCTCAAACCAGCTTCAGGATCAGAATAAGGCACGTTTTTATGAATAATCCATAAGTTTCTACCGATCAATGAAATTGATGCAGAAGAGAAAGGTGTTCTGTCAATGATTTTAGGGCTAAAGTTATATGTCAAGTTAGCTTCACGTAATTTAACATACCCAGCATCATAAACGTGTAATTTGTTAGGAGCTCTTGCATATCCATAAGGGTTAGCGTAGGTATCAAAACTAGCTCTTACTTCATTAGGAGTACCATCTTCAGCCACACCACTTAATACTAAACCTCCAGAATCAGCACTGTAATTTCCAGGTGTTCCTGAAACCGTATTTCTTATTGGGTTTCCTAAATCGTTATCAGCAGCAGACCAGTCGTACATACCTGTAGCATAACCATACCAAGTATCTAAAGAGAATACATCTCCACCTTTTTGAATATCAATTAAGAAACCTAAGCTTAAGTTTTTGTATTTGAAAGTGTTAAACACACCACCAGTCCAATCAGCATTCACATCACCAATAACCTCATTACTGTTAGAAGTTCTTAAATAAGCTCCACTAGTTTGGCTTATCACACGCTCACCATTTTCATGATAAATAAAATCAGAACCTCTAATAGTTCCATAAGCTTCACCTGGAGTTGCGTTGATAGAAACACCACCTTGTAAAGATGCTAATTGAAGGTTATCAATTCCGTTTAATAATTCAACAACTAAACTTCTGTTTCTAGCCCAGTTTACAGTAACATCCCACTGGAAATTATCTGTTTTTATAGGAGTTCCGTTTAATTGTACTTCCCATCCTTTGTTCTCGATTGTTCCTGCATTTAAGATAGATGCACCATATCCAGTAGCATTTGAAACAGGAATACTAGTAATTTGGTTAATGTTTTGTGTGTTGTAATAAGAAACATCAAAACCTAATCTTCTATTAACAAAAGCCATTTCAAGACCAAATTCACTACTTTCTTGTCTTTCTGGTAATAATTCTGCGTTAGACTTTGTAGTAGGGTTGGTAGCAACGCCATTGTTGTTAAACGGTGTTCCGATAGCATACGTGTTGTATACATTATATGGGTTTGTATCATTCCCAACTTCTGCGTAATTGGCTCTTAACTTTCCAAAAGTTAACCAGTTAGCATCAACTAATTCAGAGAAGATTAAACTTCCTGAAACAGAATAATAACCATATCTGTTGTTTTCTACTGGTAAAGTTGAAGATCTATCTGTTCTATAAGAACCTTCTAAGTAAAGGAAGTTATCATACCCTAAGCTAGCTCTAATATATTCACCATCTACCATTCTAGTAGCTTCATACTCTGTAGGTGCTTCAATAGAACTTACACTGTTTGATAAAGCATATAGTCCAGCTAAGCTTAATCCTCCGTTAGATTCGGCAAATATGCTGTTGGTCTTGTTTCTTCTAAGGTTAACACCAACAGTACCTTCTAAGCTTAATTTTTCACTAAGATATTTGTTGAAATTCAACATGAAATCATAGTTGTATTCTGCAACGTTGTTATTGTATCTTGAGTAAGAAGCAACATCTGCACTTCCAACATTTATTCTTTCCTCTTGTAATGCAGCGTAGGTATCAAAAGAGAATCTACCCATAGCATTTAACCAATCTGTAATCTCATAATCAAGCGCAAAGTTACCAAAGTATCTATTTCTAGTATCTGATTGGTAATTTTCGTAGAAAGTCCAGTAAGGGTTGTCAGAGTAGATAGGAGAAAGATTATCAGGACCGTTAGGGTTCCAAGTGATGTTTTCTCTAGTGTCAAAATATGCTTCTTTTTGTTCCGCATAGTCAACGTTCATTTGATTCCACTGTCTGAATTGTTGCATAATGTTCCCAGAACTATATCCTGTTCCATTTCTACCTTTACCATCTGTTTTCACAAAGTTAAAGTAAGCAGAAGCAGTTAATTTATCTGTTAAATCATGAGATCCACTAAAAGAAATGGTATTTCTTTTAATAGAGCTATTAGGAAGGTTACCACTTTGAGTTAAATTAGTTACCCCTAATCTAAAACTACTTGTTTCTGTACCACCGTCTAAAGCAAAAGAATTAACAGCCGTAGTACTAGTGCCCCAAACATAATTTGGATTGTTAGCACCAGCAACATAAGGAGTCGCTTGTTGGTAAGTATCTAATTGTGGGTAAATTGAATTCCATTGATACACCAATAAATTAGGATCAAAAGCTGCACCATAAGAAGCATCTTCTGTGAAAGGAGTTGTTAAGTCATCAATACCATCACCATCTACATCGTAAAGGTTAAAATACCCATCTGCAGAATCATAATAAGGACCGTAACCTGCTCCGTATTTATCTTGGTATTTTACAAGCGTTTCTTTGTCAGCACTTCCTAAAGTAATGCTAGAAGAAACTGTTACACCAATACCTTTATTTTTTTTACCTTTTTTTGTAGTAATCATTACCACCCCATTAGAAGCTCTAGAGCCATATAATGCAGTAGCGGCAGCACCTTTAAGTACGTTTATGGAAGCAATATCATCTGGATTTATATCAGATGCAGCATTACCGTAATCAAAACCACCAGTACCACTTTGTTGTCCTGTGGTATTTGTGTTTCCGTTATCAATAGGAATGCCATCTACAACGAATAACGCTTGATTGTTTCCAGAGATAGAATTGTTACCTCTAATTACTACGTTAGTAGATCCACCAAAGTTACCTGAAGATTTAATGCTCAAACCTGCAACTTTACCCGATAAAGAGTTTACAAAGTTATTACTCTTAACGGCAGATACCGCATCACCCTTAACTTCTTGAGTGGCATAACCAAGAGATTTTTTCTCTCTTTTAATACCTAAAGCAGTAACTACAATTTCATCAAGTGCTTGGGCATCTTCTAAAAGAGTAGCGTCAATAGTGTTATTTGCTCCAACTGTTTTTTCAACAGTTTTTTGTCCGACGTAAGAAAATATTAGGACGTCGCCGGTTTTTGCATTAATGGTGTAGATACCATCAAAATCTGTTTGTGTTCCAGAAGTAGAACCTTTTACTATTACACTTGCGCCAGGAAGTGGAATATTGGACTGATCCGATACTGTACCAGTGATTTTTTTCTCTTGCCCGTGAATCATCAGGGATAAAAGAAAAATCTTAAGAAATAAAAAATACTTAATTCTCATGAAGATTAATTTTGAGTTAGTTATTAATTAATTAGTCAATAATTAAGGTTAAAAGGCTAATCTAATTTTTTATGGAGTAACTAATTCAAATAAAAAATAAGTCAAAAGTAAATAGAATTATCTTTTGATTTTTTAATTAGCCATTCAACCTCTTTAACAAATGAAGTGAAGAGATTGTGATTGGTGTTAATTTCCGACCTAAATAAACATTTCCCGACGTATATTACCATTTACTCATTTCGTAAATAACTGATTGTCAATATCTATCAATGTCTATGGTAAATGTTAAATTTTTATGATAAAGTTAACTTAAATTCTATTTTAATCGTTTTTTCTAGCCATTTTCTGGTATTCTAGAGGGGTTTTGTCATGACGTTTCTTAAAGGCCTTGTAGAATGATACCTTATTATTAAAACCGCATTCGTAGATTAAATCTGTAATTAAAATTTCGTTTTCAGAAGTATGAATAATACGAACGGCTTCTGCAACCCTGTAGTCGTTTATTAAATCATAATAGTTCTTGCCAAATTCTTGATTTATAGTTTGGGATAAACTATATCTGTCTGTATTTAATTTAGTGGCAATGCTCTCCAAAGTCAAAGTATTATCCAAATAAATTTTTTGTTTTGTCAGTAATTCTTCTAATTGAGTCTTCAGGGAATGGAGCATATCTTCTGTAAGCCCAGAATTCTTGTATTTTTTCTTTTTACTATTTATATTTTCAGTTTTACTTACAATAATATCAGGCTCAAGAAAGACTATAAAACTTGTTATATTTATAAATATGGAAAAGAAAATTGCTGTAAAGTAAATCGTTAAGCTATTAACTATTTGATCATCTCTAAAATAAGTTCTAATAATTAATAGAATGAAAATAACTGAAGTGAAAGAAATTAAGGTTATTAGCCATTTTTTGTTTATGGTTTGAATGAGTTCTTGATGTATGATGCCGGTGTAAATTAATAGCAAGATGTAGACTCCGGTATGGATGGTTTTGAGGGTTAGACTGTTTAATGTAATAACAAAAAAATCAGATGTCTCAAAATGTATTAATATGTAAAAGGATAGTATTACTAAAGGTATGAGGTAATGAAAGAATATTTCTTTTTTATTTACTTTTGGCGTAATCTTGATTTTATTTCTCAAGTACAAGTAAAGCGATGGTATCCAGAAATAAAATTGTGCTCTAAAAAAAGAAACTTTTGGATTATAGGTAAAGCCTTCCCACCAGAAAAAAGCTAGTTCTACAAGCATTAATGAAACTCCACTGATAAAAATACTGAAGTATACATTTTTAAAATCTGTACGACGATTTTTAAATAGTATGCGTAGGGCTATAAATAAACCCAAAAAGCCATTTAAAATAAACATCCAATTGATAAAGTTTTTCTGGATTTTGTTATCGGGCTCTTTAAAAACAACATTGGCATTGCTGTCGGTGTTGGAGTATGTTTGTTCAGGTGTATCTTGAACAGATTCTGTAATAGGTATTTGGGTATGATAATGCACAGTAGACAAACTTTGCTCTTCATTAGAGAAAGAAAGTTTTGTTATGTTATAATTTTGTGGACTTTTACCTAGTAATAATGTGAAAAATAAAATGCTTCCTAAAAATAAAAGCGTTTTCGACGGCATAGAATAAAATTAATCTTTCAAAATTACTTGTTCTATTCAAATATAGACTAGTTATAATCTTAAAAAGAAGTTAAAGTTAATATTTTTACATTTTACGTCGAATTTATAAAATAATATAACAAATAAAAAAACCGGTGCTCCCACCGGTTTTAGACTAACTAACTCAAAAAATTACTAAACTCAAATATTATAGTTCAAAAGTAATATCATTTTTACGGACTAAGGTTAAACTAACCTTAGCTAATTGTTATTAATGTTGTTATAATAAAATAACGCACTTTTATTTGAGTTATTATATTTGGTAACCTATTTATTTTAAAATAGTTACAATTAATCTTGTAGGGCAAATACTTTTTGTAATAATGCCGTTGTTCTGGAAGCAGATTTAGTTCTTATTTCCTGTTCTTCAACAGCAATCATAGTATAAACTCCTTTTAAAGCTTCTCCTGTTACGTAATCTGTTAAGTCAGGATTAACTTGAGTAACAAATGGTATGTTGTTGTATTTGGTAATAAGATTACTCCAGACCTGATCTGCACCTACTTTAGAAAATGAGTTTTTGATTACAGGACTAAAAGAGGCATATAATTTAGTTTCTGTTGTAGATTTTAAATAATTTGTAGCAGCATCATCCGTGCCTAGTAAAATTTGCTTAGCATCGCTAAATGTAATTCCTTTTACAGCATCTACGAAAATAGGAGTAGCTTCTTTTACCGCATCTTCTGCTGCACGATTTAAAACTTTAAGTCCTTCATCTGCCAAATTACTTAAGCCCATCTTACGAAGTGTATTGTCTACTTTTTGTAATTCTTCCGGTAAGGCAATTTTTACAAGTTCATTTCTAAAGAACCCGTCTTCTTGCGTAAGTTTCTGTACTTGTTTGTCAATACCAAAATCCAAAGCTTGGCGTAATCCACTAGCAATTTGATCGTTACCGATAGTTCCGCTTTGTGGAAGTTGGTTTACAACTTGTTGTAATTCGTTACAGCTAAATAATAAGAACAGTGCACTTAGTGCAATAATTTTATATTTCATGGGGTTTGTTTTTACAAATTTATAGTTTAAAAAATTGAAGTTAAGAGAAAATGATTGTTTTATTGTTATAAACCATAGTCTTACGTTGAATATGTAGTTTTACTGCTCTAGAGAGCACGATTTTTTCAAGATCACGGCCTTTAGCAATAAAATCATCAATAGAGTTCGTGTGTGATACGGTGGTGGTATCTTGCGCGATAATCGGGCCCGCATCTAACTCTTCGGTTACATAGTGACCTGTAGCTCCAATTATTTTAACACCTCTTTTGAAGGCAGCATGATATGGTTTTGCTCCAGCAAAGGCTGGTAAAAATGAATGGTGTATATTAATAATCTTATTAGGATAACGATCAATGATTTTGCTGGTAACAATTTGCATATAACGTGCTAAGACTACAAAATCTATATGATATTCCTCTAAGAGCGCTAGTTGCTTGTTTTCAGCTTCGGCTTTCGTAGCTTTTGTAACCGGTATATGGTAATAAGGAATATCAAACTGTTTAGCTACAAACTCTAAATCAGTATGATTACTTATAATAAATGGAATATCTACGGCTAGTTCTCCAGAATTAAACCGACTTAATAAATCATAGAGACAATGGTTGTATTTAGACACAAATAAACCCATTCTTGGCTTGGTTTCATCCGTGTGGATACTCCATTTTATTTTAAATTTCTCAGTCAACTCTTTGTTAAATTGAGCTTTGAAGTGGGCTACACTTAATTCAGCGTCTAAAAATTCACTTTCAATACGCATGAATAATTCGCCAGAGGCTTTCTCAACATGTTGATCTAAGTAAATGATATTTCCTCCTTGGGAGTGAACGAAGCCAGTAACGGAACAAATAATTCCTGTTTGATCTGGGCAATGTATTAAAATTGTTGTTTTCACGGGACTTTATTAAAGGGTAAAATTATGATATTGAAAAGAATAGGTCCTATGTAAGAGTCATTTTTACAATATTGCAAATTATGTTAGTTAATCTTTGCGTTTTTCGTAAATTGCATGCTGTAAAAACATCTTTTATTGTCAATGGAACAAATTACACCTTACGTACCGAAGAATAAAATTAGAATAGTCACTGCTGCGTCATTGTTTGATGGGCATGATTCCGCTATTAATATTATGCGGAGAATCATTCAAGCTACAGGAGTAGAAGTTATTCACCTTGGACACGATCGTAGTGTTCAAGAAATGGTAGATTGCGCTATTCAGGAAGATGTAAATGCAATAGCGTTAACATCATATCAAGGCGGTCATAACGAATATTTTAGGTATATGTATGATTTGCTCAAGGAGCGTGGGGCGGAACACATAAAAATTTTCGGCGGCGGCGGCGGCGTAATTCTTCCAGATGAAATTAAGGAATTAATGGATTATGGGATTGCTCGGATTTATGCTCCAGATGATGGGAGAAAGATGGGCTTACAGGGAATGATTAATGATCTGGTACAACAGAGTGATTTTCCCGTACCAAACTTAAAAACACAACCGAGTGTTTCCGTTACAGATGCCTTAAAAGCTAAAGATATTAATACAATCTCTAGATTAATTTCTTTAGCAGAAAATAGACCTGATGAATTTCAGAAACATTTTTCAGGGGTTACTATCCCAGATAGTGTTCCCGTTTTAGGAATAACGGGTACGGGTGGTTCTGGAAAGTCTAGTTTGGTAGATGAGCTGGTACGTAGGTTTTTGGCAGATTTTCCTGAAAAAAGAATTGGACTGATTTCTGTAGATCCTTCAAAACGTAAAACTGGGGGAGCTCTTTTAGGCGATCGTATTCGTATGAACGCCATTAACAATGACCGTGTCTACATGCGATCTTTGGCTACAAGACAATCTAACCTTGCTTTATCTAAGTATGTAGAAGAGGCGGTTCAGGTATTAAAAGCAGCAGAGTTTGATCTTATAGTTTTAGAAACTTCTGGAATTGGGCAATCAGACACCGAAATTATTCAATATTCAGACGTTTCCCTATATGTTATGACACCAGAGTTTGGTGCAGCTACGCAATTAGAGAAAATAGATATGCTTGATTTTGCTGATGTTGTGTCTATAAACAAATTTGATAAAAGAGGTTCTCTTGATGCCTTGCGCGATGTAAAGAAACAATACATGCGAAACCATAACCTTTGGGATATGAATCAAGATGATTTGCCAATTTTTGGAACTATGGCGAGTCAGTTTAATGATCCAGGAACAAACAGGTTGTATCGCGTGGTTATGAATAAATTAGTAGAAAAGGCAAATGCTAATTTACAATCTACTTTTGAATTTTATACAGACGATAAGGAACATGCATTTGTTATTCCTCCTGCACGAATAAGATATCTTTCCGAAATAGCCGAAAATAATAGAAACTATGACCATAAAGGAATAGGGCAAGTGCAAGTAGCGCAACGTTTATATGGCGTTTTTCAAGCTATTTTGTCTATTCTGAATATAAAAGCTTCCGTACCTGAGCAGACGTACCTCTCAAAAAACGGACTGAATGAAGAGGCTATTGAAGCGTTAGGAGTTTCAGAAGAAAAGAAACCATTTTTATCCTTATTGGTAAAAGAATTTGATCGTGTTAAGCTAGATTTAGATCCTTACCATTGGGAAGCGATTATTACTTGGGAGGAAAAAGTTCAGAAATATAGAGATCCAATTTATACCTTTAAAGTACGAGATAGAGAATTAAAATTAGAAACGCATACGGAATCTTTGTCACATACTCAGATTCCTAAAGTGACGCTTCCTAAATATAAAGCATGGGGAGATTTATTGCGTTGGATGATTCAAGAAAATGTTCCCGGAGAATTTCCTTATACTGCAGGATTATATCCTTTTAAGCGTACGGGGGAGGATCCTACAAGAATGTTTGCAGGTGAAGGTGGGCCTGAGCGTACCAATCGTCGTTTTCATTATGTAAGCTTAGGTCTTCCAGCAAAGCGTTTGTCTACAGCTTTTGATTCTGTTACTTTGTATGGTAACGATCCTGACATTAGACCAGATATTTACGGTAAAATTGGAAATGCAGGAGTTTCTGTTTGCTGTCTAGATGATGCCAAAAAATTGTATTCGGGGTTTGATTTGTCTAATGCAATGACCTCGGTGAGTATGACAATTAATGGTCCAGCTCCTATTTTATTAGGCTTTTTCTTAAATGCAGCTATAGATCAAAATTGTGAGAAATATATTATCGAAAATGGCTTAGAGAAAGAGGTAGAAGCTAAAATAGCGGCATTATATAAAGGTAAGGAAGATAGGAAACCTAAGTACAACGGAGCATTGCCAGAAGGGAATAATGGTTTAGGTTTAATGTTATTAGGGGTTACCGGTGATCAGGTATTGCCATTAGAGGTGTATGAAACAATAAAGGTTAAAACTCTTCATGAAGTAAGAGGTACAGTACAAGCAGATATCTTGAAAGAAGACCAAGCGCAAAATACCTGTATTTTTTCTACAGAATTTGCATTGCGATTAATGGGAGATGTTCAAGAGTATTTCATAAAGAATCAAGTGCGCAATTTCTATTCTGTTTCTATCTCAGGGTATCATATAGCAGAAGCAGGTGCTAATCCTATTACTCAATTGGCATTTACCTTGTCTAATGGGTTTACTTATGTGGAGTATTATTTAAGTAGAGGAATGGATATTAATGCATTTGGTCCTAATTTGTCTTTTTTCTTTTCTAACGGAATAGACCCAGAGTATGCTGTGATTGGAAGAGTTGCCCGAAAAATTTGGGCAAAAGCTTTAAAACATAAATACGGAGCAGGGCCAAGAGCTCAAATGCTAAAATATCATATTCAAACTTCTGGTCGTAGTTTGCATGCTCAGGAGATAGACTTTAATGATATACGAACTACACTTCAAGCCTTGTATGCTATTTATGATAATTGTAATTCTTTGCATACCAATGCCTATGATGAAGCAATAACTACACCTACCGAAGAATCTGTGCGTAGAGCTATGGCTATTCAGTTAATTATAAACAAAGAATTAGGTCTAGCTAAAAACGAAAATCCACTTCAAGGATCTTTTATTATAGAAGAATTGACAGATTTAGTGGAAGAGGCGGTACTCTTAGAATTTGATAGAATTACAGAACGTGGCGGAGTTTTAGGAGCAATGGAAACTATGTATCAACGTTCAAAAATACAAGAAGAAAGCTTGTACTATGAAACGTTGAAGCATACTGGAGAATTCCCGATTATAGGAGTAAATACGTTCTTGAGTTCTAAAGGATCGCCTACGGTATTACCCGCAGAAGTAATTCGTGCTACAGATGAAGAGAAAAAAGCTCAGATTGTAACTTTGGACCATCTACAAGAGAATAATAAAGAGAAATCAATAATGGCTTTAGAAGAAATTCAAAAAGCTGCAATGAATAATGAAAATATTTTTGATAAGCTTATGGAAATTTCTAAAGTAAGTTCTTTAGGGCAAATTACCAATGCGTTATTCAAAGTAGGAGGGCAGTACCGACGAAATATGTAATTTAATTAAGCTATAATAAAAAACGCTCTTTTTTTATAAAGAGCGTTTCCAAATTCTGTACGTTTTTCTAAATATTTTCAATTCCTCCCTAAGAAGGTTTAAATACTCTTTTTCTTTTAAACCATCCATTTCTAAGCCTCTACAATAAGACAAAATATTTTTTGTGATAATGTTGATATGATGTATGGTAGATGTTCTAATCAAATGAGAATCAGAGCGTTCTGCTAATTCAATTTTCTGTGGAATCAATATCGCATCCGTTAGTAAAGAATCCGCAATAATATCTCTATGACTTTGAGATTTGTATAGGTGTAATAAATCTTTATTGTAGGTAATGTAGGATACAATTTCCCTACTCATAGAGCACAAATCCAGCGCTTTTCTATAAACAGGTAATGTATTTAAATTTCGATTTGGCATTTGCAGCAATTTTTTTATAAAATTACGACGAGATTACAATTTTTAACTTAACTTTAAATAGCAAAATGTTAATTTTGCTATCGATTATTAATTTTTTAAATACATATACCTTTGAATCAAAAGATTGACGATTTAAATTGGGGGATCCTTCAGAGCCTGCAAAAAAATGCAAGAGATTCTTTTGCGAATATTGGCCGCAAAGTAGGTTTGACACCTCCTGCAGTAGCAGAACGAATTAAGAAAATGGAAGACCTAGGGATAATAAATGGATACAAGGCTATTATCTCTCATACAGAAACCGGTTATCAGCTAAAAGCGATGATAACACTTAGAGCTTTTATGGGGAAATTAAAACCTTTTTTGGAAGCTGTAAAAACATTTGAAGAAGTGGTCAACTGTTATCGCATAACAGGAAATGAGAATATCATCATGGAGGTGGTTTTTAAAGATCAGTTTCATTTAGAAAAATTTATTGATAAGTTAATTCAATATGGTGAAACCAGAACGCATATTATTTTATCAGAAGTGGTTTCTGATGCGCCTGTAGGTAGAAAGCCAAAAATCTAGTTTCGTTAATTTTCTAATGTGATGCTTTATAAACACTATTTTAATTTGTAGATTTAACTATAATTTGGCGAGATTTTTGATGCATCAAATTGATATGAAAAAAACAATACTCTTTTTAGCTTTAGCTTGTTGTGGTATTTTAAGCACATCAGCACAACAAATAACACTCCGAAAAGGGGTTGTTTTAGATTCTTTACAAGTAAATGATACGATATCGGAAAGCTTTGCACTATATCTTCCGAAGAAATTTGAATTAAATTCTCGTTCGCCAGTACTTTTTCTGTTTAATATGGAGGGTAGAGGGAAGCATGTAGTGCAACCTTTTCTACAAGCGGCTGAGCATCAAAATTACATTCTTGCAGCTTCTAATACTGTTAATGATAGCCTTTCTCTTACTCAAAACGTTTTGATAGCTAGTAGAATGATTAATCAAGTATTGAATATTCTACCTGTAGATTCTAGAAGGATTTATACAGGTGGTATCGATACTGGAGGAACATTTGCTTCTGTAATGCCTGTAGTGAGTAAGAATATTAAAGGAATCATTTCTATTGGAGGAGGTATTGCAAATGTTGATGTTTTGGCTCCTGATAGTCCATTTCAATTTATTGGAATTGCAGACATCAATGAGTATAGTAGTATTGAGATGGAAGCATCTGAATCGCTTTTAAATAATCTGAGATTCTCCAATCAGTTATTTAAGTATGAAAAAAACGACAAGCCTACACCAATGTATCTTATTGATTTTGGCTTGCAAATATTTCTCTTGAACGCTATGGCGAAAGGAGAAGTAGCAAAAGATATGGAGTATGTAAATTCTGCTTACCGCCAAAATTTACGGGTAATTGATACTTTAGTTAAAGAAAAGAAGTTGTTGCTAGCCTATGATTTTGCAAATGAGATAATGGAAGTTTTTAGAGTGCATCTAGATGTTTCAGAGATAAAAGCGTCACAAAAGTTGTTAAGAAAAGACAAGGAATATAAGGCAATGAAGCGTTTGGCGACTAATCTTAAGTTTAAAGAGGAGTTGTTGCAAGAAGATTATGATTATGCAATTTATGAAGATGTAGCTACCTATAACTTTAATAATTTAGGATGGTGGGCGTATCAAATGCAGGAAATTAAAAAAATCCAAGCAAGTACTGTCCGCTTTGAACATCAAATGGGAAATAGGTTAAAGGATTTTGTCGATTTTCTGGTAGATAAAAATATCACACAACTAAAAGAGGAAGAAGTCTTAGATGAAGAAGGTTTGAGTTTTCTTTATATGTTGAACACGATTACAGAGCCTACAGATCATGAGTCCTATATAAAAGTTATTTCATTAAGTTCTAAAATAGAGGATTATAATACGGCCTTATTTTATTTAGAGGAATTACTAAAAACAGGATTTAAAGACAAACAACAACTATATGATATTCCTAATACAGCGCTTTTAAGAATTTCACCAGAGTATAATGCTCTGATGTTGAAATACCTTAAGGAGGCTAGGTATGATATTAGGGAACAATAAAATGTGGCACTTTGTTAACGTCCCAATCAATTACTAATCCTTGGGCTAATGACTGTGTGACTTCTTTACCGTAAAGCAGTTCGCATAGGTAAAGAGCTGCTTCAAAACTCTTAGCACCACCTGCCGAAGTAATGTACTTTCCGTCATGGACAAATAAAGAATTCTTCTTTACATTTAATTGCGGAAACCTTTCTTGGTATTTATCTAAATCACCCGGAAAAGTGGTAGAAGCTACAGTGTCTAATAGGCCTGTTTTAGCTAGTACAAAAGCGCCATCACAGTGGCTCGTCATATAAAGAGCATTTTCATCTACTTTCTTTACGAAACTGAGCATGACCACATCGTCTAGATCGGTATCTAAATGATGTTCTGCGCTTGGAATTACTAAAATGTCAATATTAGGAAGATTCTTTTTAGTGTAATCAAAGTCAGGAAGTATTCGTACACCTTCAAAAGTGGTAATGGGTTTTAAAGTATTTGCTACGGTGAATACATTCATAGCTTTAATGTTTTTCCGGAACTGTGTGTGTTGAAAGATATCGTAAGGCGCAGTGAATTCCGTATTGTACGTGCCATCCATTAGTAGGAAAGCTACATTGTAGCGATCCGGATTTATTTTTTCTAAGGCTTTTTTATTGTTATAAGAATAATCAGTTTCACCACACGAAACGAATAGTACCATTGAAAGGAGTAATGTTATAGCAGCTTTCATAGATGTTTTATTTTAAGCCGAATTTACAAACAAAAGCTAGATGTGCAAGAGGTGAATGCTAACTATTTTATTTATAAATTTGCAGTTAAGTAATGCTTTTGTTCTTGTATGGAGGATTTAAATTCTAAAAGAGAAGCTTACGCTGTCTGAATTTTTAAATTGTTATCTATGCGCACATTACTTTTTATAGCGGTACTCTTAATTATAAGCTGCAAGCAAGAAAAAAAATATCATGATGTAGTTGCCAATGCAATTCCACAAGATATTTCTGATGCCATGGCAGATATTTTAAAATTTCAACAAGAATTAAATAAAGAGTATAAGGATCCTGAAACATCTCCTTTGTATAATAAGGATAGGAAGAATTTTGAAACACTAGAATTTTTTGAGCCAGATACTACGTTAAGGGTCGTAGCTAAATTTGTGAGAACACCAGATGCTTTACCGTTTTTAATGGCTACCACTACGGATAGAAAATCTGAAGAAGTGCTGTACGGTGTTGCTTATTTTGAAATTAACGGAGCAGATTTTCAGTTAGAAGTGTACCAGAATCCTGCATTGTCTGCTCAAGAAAAGTATAGAGAATATTTGTTTTTACCATTTTCAGACGAGACAAATGGATATGCAAGTTATACGGGAGGTAGGTATATAGATTTATCAATTCCGAAAGGGGATAGTATTTTAATTGATTTTAATAAAGCATACAATCCATACTGTGCTTACAATAAGAAGTATTCTTGTCCTATAGTTCCTAAAGTTAATCATCTTCCGATAAAAATAAATGCAGGTGTAAAAGCCTTTAAAAAACATTAAGTAAAAAAAGCAGGTCTAACATACATTTAGACCTACTTTTTTTAAGTAGTATAGTGAAGTTTAGTGCTGATTCAGTCTGAAATCAGGATAAGCATCCATCCCGTGTTCGTGGAGATCTAAGCCTTCTAATTCTTCCTCTCTAGAAACTCTTATTCCTACGGTTTTCTTAATTACAAAAAGAATAAGAAAAGAAGTTAAAGAGCAAAATATTCCAATTATTACAATACCTGCTAATTGATACAAAATTTGTGAACCACCAGCTTTAGTTCCAAAGAAACCTACTGCTAAGGTGCCCCAAACACCACAAATTAGGTGAACTGCTATGGCGCCTACAGGATCGTCTAACTTAATTTTATCAATTAGTGCGACGGCTCCTACGACTAGAATACCTGCTAGAGCTCCAATGATGATAGCTTCATTAGGTGACATTAAATCTGCACCAGCGGTAATACCAACTAAGCCTCCAAGTATTCCATTAAGAAACATGGTAAGGTCTAAGTTTTTGTAAAGTATAAAGGAGAATAGAAAAGCAGCAATGCCTCCTGCTGCTGCGGCCAATGAGGTAGTGACAAGAACTAATGATGTTCCTTCTGGATCTGCAGATAGTACAGAGCCTCCATTGAAACCAAACCATCCTAGCCAAAGAATTAAAACACCAGCAGTAGCTATAGGTATATTGTGTCCTGGAATCGCAAAAGTTTCACCATTTTCGTCAAATTTACCAATCCTTGGGCCTAGTAAATAAACCGCTATTAAAGCAGCCCACCCGCCTACAGAGTGTACTAATGTAGAGCCAGCGAAATCATGGAAACCCGCTTCTTTTATAACTTCTCCTGCGGCATTTACTTCATTGCCTAAAGTAGATAAGAATCCGCCTCCCCATTGCCATGAACCTACAATTGGATAAATTAAGCCAACATAGATGACTGTAAAAATCATAAAACCTCCAATTTTAATACGCTCAGCAACGGCGCCAGAAACGATAGTTGCCGCGGTCGCAGCGAACATTCCTTGGAATAAGAAATCGGTCCAATAGGTGTATCCTCCGCTAGGAGCGTACTCTGCGGTCATACCATTAGCAGGAGCTTCAATTCCAAAACCTGCAAATCCTAAAAAGCCATTGAAATCTCCAGGATACATGAGGTTAAATCCGCCTATGTAGTATAGAAGAAGTCCAGCGCAAATAATGAACAGGTTTTTAAATAAAATGTTTATAGTGTTCTTTTGTCTTGTTAAGCCAATCTCTAAAAATGAAAAGCCTAAATGCATGAAAAATACTAATGCCGTACACATCATCATCCAAACATTGTTAGCTGTAAATAATCCGTCGTTCATAATGTTTTTTTAGTTGATTCCTGCGTTTCCACTTTCTTTTGTCCTTATTCTATAGGCCTCTGTAATTTCCGACACAAATATTTTACCATCGCCAACATTGCCTGTGCTTGCGATTTCTAAAATGGTATTAACCGTCTTTTCTAGAAATTCATCAGAAATTACGATACTTAAATATCTACGTTGTATATCAGTAGTGCTGTAGGAGATGCCGCGATATACGTGTCCTTGTTTTTCGTTACCGACACCTGTCACATCCCAATAGCTAAAAAAGTTTACATCAATCTTATGAAGAGCTTTTTTTACTTCATCGAATTTTGACTTTCGAATTATTGCCTCGATTTTTTTCATGAATGTTTTATTTGATTTACTACAAATGTAGATTAAAAATTATTTTTAACAATTCATTAACAGCTTGTGGGTTTGATGTCGAAAAAAAGTTTGTCTATTTAAATGTTTGTAATTCAAATAGTTAGGTGTTTATTTTTGTGTTGTTAGAAAATTAAGCATTTAGAATCTAATTTGTGAGAAATCTGACCTTTGCGCATATAAAAAGAGCTTGACTTCTTAGGAAGTCAAGCTCTTTTTATATATAAACAATAAACAAATTTTAATTTAGAACGAATAAATCGCAGCAATTAAGAATGATGATAAGCTTTTTGTTGCTTCCAAGTCATTATCGAAATAGAATTCTTCAGATCCGTTATCTAATCTTAATTCTGGTTTGATCGTTAAGTTTTCTACGGTATAACTCCCTGTCAATGTAGCGGCAAATACACTTGGATCATCAGTACCATCTACACCATCAAAAGTTGTAAAATATTCACCTCTTAAACCTAATGTAAAGCTATCTGAAGTAGCTAATTGTGGGTATAATGCTGCACCTGAAAAGCCGGCTCCGTCATTATCAGCATATGCTGCATTTATTCCTAAGAATAAGTCTTCCGTTAAATCAAAACCACCAGTGTAATCAACTTCAAAACCTAACAATGCTTTGTTGTCATAATAGAAATTTAAGAATTGTCCAGAATATCCTAATTGTGCGCCTAAAGAATATTCTCCAGTAATGTTGCTGTTCACATCGGTTACATTCATCACGGCTAGCATTAAGCTAAAATCTTCGGATAGTGCAAAATCAGCTTTTAAACCTACATGTGAGAATGGTCCGTTAGAAAATAAATATGAAGTACTGTAGTTAAAGTTTCCTACTGGAGAAATAACTTCATATCCTAGGTAGGTATTAAAACGACCAGCAGTTAATGTTGTTCCTTCAGAAACATTCCAGTAAGCATATAATTGGTTAATATTAAAGCCTCCTGTAGCAGATTCACCTCTTGGTCCAAAAGTAACATCAGCCACCACGCCTGTTTTCGTTCCTTCGTAGCTTGCTATTAAATTAGCCATACCAAGTGCAAAACCAGTTTCGTCCGCAAATGAAGTTCCTGGGCTTTGGAAAGATTGGCCATCTTCTCCAAAAATAGCTCTATCTGTTGAGCTTAAGTTGGTTTTGTAATATGCATCAACAGAACCGCTTATAGAAATTGCTTTTTTTTCCTCAACTTCTTCTTGGGCAACTAAACTAGCTCCTGTAAAAAGTACTGCTGCAAAAAATATATTTTTTACGTAATTCGTTTTTGTAATCGCTTTCATAAATGATGTTTTAAATGTTCCTTTTCAGTTCAAAGGAAGTGTTTAAGATTAAGTGTTGTTTGTTGAAATAATAAATATTGTAATGGAACGCTTCTACAAGCGTTCCATTGTATAGCTTTATTTATCGTTGATAGTAAATTCAGGATAAGCATTAGAATCATGTTCGTGAATATCTAATCCGTCCATTTCTTCTTCTTGAGTAACTCTCAATCCTAATGTTTTCTTTAAGATGAACAATACAATGAATGAAGCAACTGCTGCCCAAACTATATATGCTAAAGAGCCGTAAAATTGTACCCATAATAATCCAGCACCTCCGCCAGAAAGCAAACCTCCGTCTAATGCAAATACACCAACAAGTACTGTTCCTACAAAACCACATACTCCATGTACAGATATGGCGCCAACTGGATCATCAATTTTTAATTTTTTATCAATAAATTCAATAGATAGTACTACTATAATTCCACATATTAAACCTATGGCTAGTGCACCCCATACATTTACAGCGCCACATCCTGCAGTAATACCCACAAGTCCAGCTAAGGCTCCGTTTAAGGTCATTGAAATATCTGGTTTTCCATATCTAATCCATGTTAACGCTATTGCGGCTACGGCTCCCATTGCTGCGGCGATATTCGTGTTTATGATAACACTTCCTACGGCAATGGTATCATCTCCTCCAAATGCAAGTTGAGATCCTCCATTAAACCCGAACCATCCTAACCAAAGGATTAATACCCCTAAGGCACCATAAGTCATATTATGACCAGGAATTGCATTTACTTTACCATCTTTATATTTTCCAATTCTAGGTCCTACTAAGATTGCAGCTACTAAAGCAGCAGCTCCACCTACAGCATGTACTACAGAAGATCCTGCAAAATCTACGAAACCAGCAACGTTTAACCAGGCGCTGTCATCAAATGGCCAGTACCAGCTACCTGAAATAGGGTAGATGATTGTTGTTAATACAGCGGAGAATATTAAATAGGTAGAAAACTTAGTTCTTTCAGCAATGGCTCCAGATACTATAGTAGCAGCAGTAGCACAGAATACTGTTTGAAAAAGTAAGTTGTACCAGTCTGTTGCAGAAAAGAAGAAATATCCTTGTTCTGATGGGCTTGATCTAAAGAAGCCTCCTAGTACAGTGTCGCTACCGTACATAATACCGTAACCTACAGCCCAGAATAGTAATGAACCAATACATAGGTCCATAATATTTTTCATAATAATGTTACCAGAATTTTTACTTCTAGTGAAACCTACTTCTACAAGGGTAAATCCTGCTTGCATAAAGAATACTAAAATGGCTGCAACTATAATCCATAGTGCGCCCATATCGCCGTTGATACTTTGAATAGCTTGGTCTAGTGCTTCTTGGCTAACACCTTCCGCTACTTTGCTCACAGCTTCTTGTTGTACTTCACTCATAATATTAGTTTTTTGAAAATCTTAGTTAGTTAATTCCAGCTTGTCCGCTCTCTTTGGTTCTTATTCTGTATGCTTCGGCAACATCTGAAACAAATATTTTTCCATCACCTACATTGCCAGTACTAGAAGCTTCTAATATGGTACTTACTGTTTTTTCTAAAAACTCATCGGATACAACAATGGTAAGGTATCTTCTTTGGATGTCTGAGGTACTGTAGGATATTCCGCGGTATACGTGACCTTGTTTTTCATTTCCTACACCTGTTACATCCCAGTAACTAAAAAAGTTAACTTCAATTTGATGCAGTGCTTTTTTTACTTCATCGAACTTAGATTTTCGAATAATTGCCTCGATTTTTTTCATATGTGATTTGTTTGTTGATGAGGCAAATGTATGTTAAAATATTTAACACCCCCTATTTGGAAGGGGGGATGCTATTATTTTTTTGATAATAATAATTTAAACCCCTAAAATTTATGGGTATCGTTATTTTTGATTGAATTAAATAAAAATTTGATTGAATCAATTTGCTTATTTCAGGAAAAAGTTGGGAGAAGTAGATTTTTTTATAGATTTTATTGTGATATGTTCAAAAACCAACAAGAAATGATGTAAATCACGTAAAATATAAAAAATGATTACTTATTGTGTAATTTATAACAAAGGGATAGGGAAGGATAGACGTATTGATCGTCTAGAGAATTTTGCTAAACCAAAGCCCTAAAGAAACAGCTATGATACCTAATACTAAACTTACTATCGTATAACTTGCAAAAGCAATTAGGTCTCCATTTTTTAAAAGCGAATTGTTTTCTAAAGCAAATGTAGAAAAAGTGGTAAACCCGCCGCAAAAGCCAGTAGCTAAAAATAAAGTCTGATTTTCGCTAAGAAAATTACTTTTCAAGGACAAGCCAAGGAGAAGTCCTATAAGAAGGCATCCTATTATATTGACAATAAAAGTGCCTAGATAAAAATTGGTGAAATAGAGATTAAGTGGTTTGCTGATAAGGTATCTTAACGCACTACCAAGACCACCACCTAAAAAAACAAGTAGAATTTGCTTCATACTTTAAAAGTATAAAACTAAACTGCTTTTTTATACTTAGTTTCAAGAATATTTAAAGGATAAATATTTTCTGAAGGAATTTGTGCTGTGTGGGTATCTTTTTTTTCGACTCTCTTCTTGTTACTATTTACGCTAAAGAGTAATAGAAAAGCATTTAAACCGACTAAAATAGATAACACACTAAAAAAAGTGACCATAGAACTTTGTTTTATAGTAATACAACGCAAAAATACGTCTTTTCTTACAAAAATCTTAAAATTGTTGTGATCTGCTTAATTTTTGTGGTGTACGTAACTATAGCGTTAATTTTTAAGTAAATATTTAATTGCGAATAGTAAAATTATGAATATTACGAATGTTAATCCAATCCATTTAACGCCTTTGTAATTTTTTAGGTGGAGATTTTTATCTCTTCTATAAGCGAAAAAAGTAATTACCACAAAAGACACGAAAAAAAGGCCCGCGAATATTAATTGTCCTTTACTGAACATATTTTTTATTTTTATACAAAAATAACCTAATAATAGAAGAGATGAAAAATAAACTTGAAGCTGTAGCTCTTTTTCATGAAACATTTGGAATGGGAGTTGCTAGCGCTATGAAAGCTGATTTGGGATCCCGCAAAAATTTACTTCGTTTTAATTTAATGGATGAAGAAAATAAAGAATATCTTGAAGCTGCTGAAAATAATGATTTGGTAGAAGTGGCCGATGCTTTGGGTGATATGTTATACATATTATGTGGTACTATTTTAGAGCATGGTATGCAATATAAAATAGAAGAGGTGTTCAATGAAATTCAACGGAGTAATATGAGTAAGTTAGGAGCAGATGGTAAACCTATATATAGAGAGGATGGTAAAGTATTAAAAGGGCCAAATTACTTTGTGCCAAATATTGATAAGATTTTAAAGGAATAAAAAAACCGCCCATAGGCGGTTTTTTCTTTGTTATTATTATTCAATCTATAATTTATAACGCCATCCAAATTTATCTTCGGCTTTATTATATTGAATATCTGTGATTCTTTTCTTTAATAAAGAAGCGTAGCTTTCTTCCAATTCTGGAAGCTCATAATCTGTTTCTTTAAAACCAAATCCTGAAATAGGTGAAATAACAGCGGCAGTACCTGCACCAAACATTTCTTTTAAGGAGCCATCTTTAGCAGCAGCAACCACTTCGGCAACGGTTAGCTTTCTAACTTCAACAGTAATTTTTTCTTCTTTAGCTATTTCAATAATACTTTTTCTTGTGATACCATCTAGTATCCTGTCACTAGTAGGGCCTGTAATTAAAGTATCATTAATACGAACAAAAATATTCATCGCGCCCGCCTCTTCTATGTATTCATGCGTATTATCGTCTGTCCAGATAACTTGATTGTATCCTTTTTCAACAGCTAGTTGTGTGGGATAGAACTGTCCTGCATAGTTACCGCCAGCTTTAGCATAACCAACACCGCCATTTGCAGATCTAGAATATTTTTCTTCGATTAAAACCTTTACTTTCCCAGAGAAATACGATCCTGAAGGTGCAAGGCATATCATGAATTTATACTCATTTGCTGGTGATGCATGAAAACCTTGTCCTGAAGCAAAAATAAAAGGTCTAATATACATCGAGCTTCCTTCGTTTTTTGGAATCCACTGGTCATCTACTTTTAAGAGGGTCTTAAGGCCTTCCATAAAATAATCTTCCGGAATCTCAGGAATAGCTAATCTTTTTGCGGAAATATTTAAACGTTTATGATTGTCTAGAGGTCTAAATAACCAAGTAGAGTCCTCACTGTCTTTGTAGGCTTTCATACCTTCAAAAATTGATTGCCCGTAATGGAAAATTTTTGCAGAAGGATCTAAAGATACTGGTCCGTAAGGTACAACCTTAGGATTTTCCCAAGCGCCATTTTTATAATCGCAGACCAGCATATGGTCAGAGTAGATACTACCAAATGATAAATTATCAAAATCTACTTGATCAATTTTAGATGTTTTACTTTTTTCAACCGTAACTAAGTTATTCGCGGTGGTTTCCATTTGTTATATGTTTAATGCAATAAAATTAATGAATAAATACTAGTAGTTCTTCTTTTTTTATCTAAAAATAACCAACTTTGTAACAATTCAGTAAATACTAAAAGATATGAAAGGAATTAACATTTTACTTGTGATAATTGTATGCTTTATGAGTTGTAAGGGGCAAAATAAACAGAGTGCCACACAGCAATCAAGCGAGAATTCTGCTCATTATTCTTCTTTTGGTGAAGAAATTTCAGAAGATAACGCCTTAGCGGCAAGTGAGATGACTTTAAAATATGAAAACTTAGTAGTTTCAGATACCTTAACAACAAAGTTTAAAGGTAGGGTAATAGACGTTTGTCAAGCAAAAGGGTGTTGGATGAATGTTACCTTGGATAATGGAACACAGGCAATGGTGAAATTTAAAGATTATGGGTTTTTTATGCCGAAAGATATTGCGGGTAAAGAAGTGATTGTTAACGGACTTGCATTTATAGAGCAAATGTCTGTAGAGGAACAAAGGCATTATGCGGAAGATGGAGGTGAATCAGAAGCGGCAATCGCATCAATTGTAGCGCCTAAAAAAACATTTAGATTTGAAGCAGACGGTGTTTTAATAATTCAATAATTTGGAACGTAAAATTATAACAACATCTGACGGTTCTACAACTATTCAGATTGTAGATTGGAATGAACAATACCATTCTATACACGGCGCCATACAAGAGGCTTATCATGTATTTATAAAAAAAGGACTGTCCTTATATAAGGATAGAGCCATAGCTATATTAGAAATAGGTTTTGGAACGGGCTTAAATGCCTTAATTACGTATATTGAAGCACAAAATTTTAATTTAAAGATAGATTACACAGGGGTAGAAGCATATCCTGTTAGCCCGGAAGAGATCAAACAACTCAATTATATAGCACAACTAGAGGCTCAGAAATTTGAAGGAGAGTTTGATACAATGCATACCTCTGAATGGGAAAAGACTGTTGAGATATCTTCAACGTTTTCATTGCTAAAGCAACAAAAAGATTTTATGCAGATTACCGATAAGGCTGCTTATGATTTGATTTATTTTGATGCTTTTGGGGCACGTGTTCAGCCAGAACTATGGACGGAGGAGATTTTTAAAATCATGTATGCTGCGCTAAATATTAATGGTGTGCTAGTAACGTATGCAGCCAAAGGCAGTGTACGAAGGGCTATGCTTGCGGTAGGTTTTGAAGTAGAAAGGTTAGATGGTCCTCCAGGAAAAAGAGAAATGTTACGAGCTACGAAAAAGTAACTTAAGAAGCTTGTTAAGTGGGTTTTATGTTAAACCTAAATTAAATAGCATCGCTATACTTTTTAAAAAAATTACCTTTATAAAAAATTGCTATGAAGGTATTAATAACAGGTGCTACAGGATTGGTTGGCAATGCTATAGTAACCGAATGTCATAAAAATAAAATTTCCGTAAATTTTTTAACGACTAGTAAGGCTAAAGTCATTGAAAAAGAAAATTACACAGGTTTTTATTGGAATCCAGACCAGGGAGAAATAGACTTAAACTGTTTTACTGGAGTAACGGCAATTATAAATCTTGCGGGAGCCTCTATTTCTAAAAGATGGACAGCATCTTATAAGAAGGAGATTTTGTCAAGTAGAATCAATTCCCTTAAAACGCTTAAAAACGGACTAGCGAAAGTAGATTCATCAGCGATCACGTCTTTTGTGTCTGCTTCTGCAATTGGCATCTATCCAGATTCGATTCAAAAATTTTATTCAGAAGAGGATCAATTTAAAGCAGATGGTTTTCTTTCAGAAGTGGTACAGACTTGGGAAAACGAGATAGATACATTTGAAGGCTTTAATTTTAGCGTTGCTAAAATTAGAATAGGTCTTGTGATGTCTAATAAAGGAGGGGCGCTGCCAGAGATGGTGAAGCCTATTAAGTTTTTCGTAGGGTCAGCTTTTGGTTCTGGCAAGCAATGGCAATCATGGATTCATATTAAAGATTTGGCAAAACTGTTTATTTTTGCGGTTAAAAACGAGTTAAATGGGGTGTACAACGGCGTGGCTTCAAATCCGGTAACCAATGAGAAGTTAGTGTCTAAAGTTGCTAATGTTCTAGGGAGACCTTTAATACTGCCAAAAATTCCTGCAGCAGTCCTAAAATTAATTTTGGGAGATATGTCCGCTCTGCTACTAGATAGTCAACGTGTTAGTAACAAAAAAATCTTAGAAGAAGGTTTCGTTTTTAAATATCTGAATGTCTGCCCTGCCTTAGATTCTCTGTACTCCGATAAGTAATTAAAGCTGCCAAATTTTAAGTTTTTATTTTTTTATTCATTAAAGAAATCACCATTTTGGTGCTTTTCGGCATGTTCCATATAAACTTTGATGACATTTTGACATTTTTGAAGAATTGGCAGTACTTTTGCCAACTGTAAAGTGCAGAATGAAAAATTGAGTCAAAAATGAGCGATATAAATAATACAGAAGATATACAAGAGGAGAACTTAGCGCAACAAGAAGGAGCAGAGAACCAAGAAAATTCAGCTGAACAAGTTGAAGTTGAGGAGCTTTCTGTGGAAGAACAATTGAGAGAAGATTTAGCAAAAGAGAAAGATAAATTTTTAAGATTGTTTGCGGAGTTTGAAAACTACAAAAAAAGAACTTCAAAAGAGCGAATGGATTTGTTTAAAACTGCAGGACAAGAAGTGATTGTAGCTTTGTTACCAGTTTCTGATGATTTTGATAGAGCGATGCAAGAATTAGCAAAATCAAATGATAAAGAAACGTTCAAGGGGGTAGAATTAATTAAAATCAAGTTCGAACAAGTACTAAAATCTAAAGGCTTAGAAGAAGTAGAGGCTAAAGCTGGTGATGTGTTTGATGCAGATATTCATGAAGCAATAACACAAATACCTGCTCCAAATAAGAAGTTGAAGGGCAAGATTATAGATGTAATTGAAAAAGGATTTAAGTTAGGTGATAAAATTATCCGTCATCCAAAAGTGGTTGTTGGTAATTAAACATAAAGTATGAAGGAAGATTATTACGACATTTTAGGCATAGCCAAAGGCGCAAGCGCAGCTGAAATTAAAAAAGCATATCGGAAAAAAGCCGTTCAATATCACCCAGATAAAAATCCGGGAGACGCGAAGGCAGAAGAGATGTTTAAAAAAGCTGCTGAAGCCTATGAAGTATTAAGCGACGATAATAAAAAAGCACGTTACGATCAGTACGGTCATGCAGCCTTTGATGGTTCTGGCGGTTTCGGCGGTGGTGGCGGAGGTGGCATGAATATGGATGACATATTCAACCAGTTTGGCGATATTTTTGGCGGCTTCGGCGGCGGTGGAGGCTTTAGTGGTTTCGGCGGCGGTGGCGGCGGTCAGCGAAGAGTAAAAGGCAGTAGCTTAAAAATTAGAGTTGCACTTACGCTAGAAGAAGTAGCAAATGGTGTTGAGAAGAAAATAAAAGTTAAGCGTAAAGTTCAGGCTAGTGGGGTTACCTATAAAACATGTGGCACCTGTGGTGGTAGAGGTCAAGTTACTAAGATCACTAATACTATTCTAGGTAGAATGCAGACAGCAGCTACTTGCAGTACGTGCGGTGGTAGTGGTCAAATTCTAGATCATAAGCCAGGCGATGCAGATGCTCAAGGTATGATCGTTAAAGAAGAAACTGTAGCGGTTAAAATACCTGGTGGTGTAGAAGATGGCATGCAATTAAAGGTTTCTGGAAAAGGAAATGATGCTCCTGGAAATGGTGTTCCTGGAGATTTAATTGTTGCAATCGAAACATTAGAGCATGAAACACTTAAACGTGAGGGTGATAATTTACATTATGATCTGTATGTAAGTATTTCTGAAGCTGTGTTAGGTACTTCTAAGGAGATTGATGCTGTAACGGGTAAAGTGCGCATTAAATTAGAGCCAGGAATACAATCTGGAAAAATTTTACGTCTTAGAGGTAAAGGTATTTCTAGTCTCAATGGGTACGGTGCAGGAGATTTGTTAGTGCATGTAAATGTTTGGACTCCAAAAACACTTAGCAAAGAGCAAAAAGAGTTTTTTGAAAAGATGCAGAATAATGAGAATTTTATTCCAAATCCAGAAAAATCAGATAAATCGTTCTTTGAAAAAGTGAAAGACATGTTTTCTTAAGAGCATTTATAATTCATTTTTAAAATAAAAACGTATATTTGAAATAACATTGGGTTTCCAATGTTAATTTTCTTTTTCATAGCAATTTTTTTCCCATCCTTGATTTTATTGAGGGTGGGTTTTGTATTTAAGGCCTTTTTTAATCTTATTTGCGCCATTATAAAAGCCTGCTGTGGTATATTTTTACTTTTTCGTTATTATTTATTGCAGGAAATACGGTGTTTTAAAGCATTTCAATATCTTTGATAAAATTGTTTGCATGAACCATGTATTGGTAGCTAAAGAAGTAAGCAAGAAATATGGTGCGTATACAGCCCTAAACAATATTTCTTTAGAAATTCCTGAAAATAGCATTTACGGATTATTGGGTCCTAACGGAGCTGGTAAAACTTCCCTAATTAGAATTATTAACCAAATTACTTATCCAGATTCGGGTACCGTTTTATTTAACGGCGAACCTTTAGACCCTAAACATATTGCTATGATAGGCTATCTTCCTGAAGAAAGAGGCTTGTATAAAAGTATGAAGGTCGGCGAGCAAGCTTTGTATTTAGCGCAGCTCAAAGGTATGGGTAAGGCGGAAGCAAAAATAAAGCTGAAGTATTGGTTTGATAAATTTGAAATTGGCGATTGGTGGAATAAAAAAGTGCAAGAACTTTCTAAAGGGATGGCACAGAAAGTACAGTTTATTGTAACCGTTTTGCATGAACCAAAGCTTTTAATTTTTGATGAACCCTTTAGTGGCTTTGATCCTATTAATGCCAACGTTATAAAAGATGAAATATTAGAGCTTAAGAAAAATGGTACTTCTATAATTTTTTCTACCCATAGAATGGAATCTGTAGAAGAGCTTTGTGAGTACATCGCATTGATTCATAAGTCGGAAAAAATTTTAGACGGCAAGCTTACGGATATCAAGAAAGCTTATAAAAAAAATATTTTTGAGGTCGGGATGCAAGTGTTGAATCCCTCTGAAATTGTACAAGAATTAAAAGAGAAGCTTGCTATTTTTGAGGACTACTATGAAGTTCACGAAAACCAATTAAACTTTAAGTTGCAATTAAACGGAAAATCTACACAAGAAATCCTTACCTATTTAGCCACTAAGGCACCTATTAATCACTTCGTGGAAAAAATTCCTTCAGCAAACGATATTTTCATACAAACCATATCTAGTAAAAATTCTAATGAATAAATTACTGCTTATAATTAAACGGGAGTACTTAGCAAAAGTTAGGAATAAATCATTTGTAATTATGACTTTTTTAAGTCCAATACTGATGGTGGCAATGGTGGTTCTTATTGCTTTTTTAACGCAACTAAATGATAGTGAAAAACAAGTTATTACTATTTTGAACGAAAGTGATTTTTTTCATAATGAATTTGTAATCAACGAAAGTACATCTTACATAGATTTTAAAAACATTGGTCTACAGCAAGCTATAGATTCTACGGTAAACCTAGGATATTATGGACTTCTGTATATTCCTGATGCTGCTACATTACAGGAGATTACGGATAAATCATTTTTCTATACCAAAGAGGCACCAAGTACTTCTACCTTAGATAAAATAGAAGGTATTTTTAAAACAAGACTTCAGCAAAATAGATTGCAAGAACTAGGAGTGTCTAAACAAGATTTCCTAGAAGTAGATAAGAACTATGATATTAATTTGTCTACTTTTTCAGGAGATATAAATATTAAAGGATTTAATGAAATTAGAGCATTTATAGGTGGCGGTTTTGGATACTTAATCATGATGTTCATCATAATATATGGTGGCTTTGTAATGAGAAGTGTTATTGAAGAAAAAACCAGTAGGATCATAGAAGTCATAATTTCCTCGGTAAAACCTTTTCAGTTAATGATGGGGAAAATTATAGGGACATCCCTGGCGGGAATCACGCAATTTGCGATTTGGATTTTTTCAGCGTCCCTACTCATGTTGGTGGTTATCTTTATTTTTGATATTGATCCGGCAACGTTTAGTGGAACCAATCCTTCTATGGGAGCTATGTCTGCAGTACCTGATGTTTCGATGATGAACGAAAAGGTTTTGGCATTAGGAGTTGAAATTTTTAAAATTCCGTGGGTCATGCTCATAAGCTTCTTCCTTGTTTATTTCTTATTAGGCTATTTAATTTATAGTTCTATATATGCCGCTATTGGAGCTGCGGTTGACAATGAGACAGATACACAGCAATTTATTCTTCCAGTAATTACACCATTAATGCTCGCTATTTATGTAGGCTTTTTTTCTGTGTTTAATAATCCTCACGGGCCTATTGCAGTGGCCTTTTCTTTGTTTCCGCTAACCTCGCCAATTGTAATGCTTATGCGTTTGTCAAGTGGTTTAGGAGAAGGTGGGGTTCCTATTTGGCAGGTAGTGGTTTCTATTTTGTTATTAATTATTACATTTATGGGGATTGTTTGGTTTGCAGCAAAAATTTACCGGATCGGAATTTTAATGTACGGCAAGAAACCAAGCTACAAAGAATTGTATAAATGGTTAAAATATTAATTGATGATTCAAGATCATACGGAGAAAGTAAAAGAGATTCTAGAGGAAGATATTTGGGGTGCTCTTAAAAACTTTCTAGATCTTGGAGTTCATTTTGGAAAAGGCGATAAAGAAATTCATATCACCATCGGGCTTCTGCTTCTATTGGTATTGGCTTTTATAGCGACCAGTTTTGTTTTAAAATGGTTGCGTTACCTCTTTACGAGAAGAATGGAGGTAGATGATAAGAATAAGTTTATCAGTGTCTTTAAATTTATACGCTATGTAGCTTTTCTGGTGGTCATTGTTTTAACAATGAGTGCTGCAGGAATAAATATCACAATTCTTCTAACAGCATCTGCGGCCCTTTTTGTTGGTTTAGGTTTAGCCTTACAAGAATTATTTCAAGATGTCATAGGAGGTATCTTTATTATTGTAGACAAATCTTTGAGTGTAGGAGATATTGTAGAAATCAATGGTAAAGTTGGTAAGGTTTTTGAAATTAAATTAAGAACCACTCGTTGTATTACTAGAGATGATAAGGTAGTCATTATCCCAAATCATAAATTTATAAGTGAGACTATTTATAATTATACGCAAAATCATAAGACCACCAGAGAAACTGTTAAGGTGGGTGTAGCTTATGGTAGTGATGTGGCTTTGGTAACTAGATTGTTAGAGGAGTCCGTTTTGGGGCAAAAAGGGGTGTTAAAGAACCCAAAACCTTTCGTCTTGTTTGAGGACTTTGGAGATTCTGCATTGCTGTTTGCAGTTAATTTTTATATCGGGGATAGTTTTTCAGACCCAAGGATAAAAAGTGCTATTAGATATAACATAGATGCTAAATTTAGAGAACACAATATAAGTATCCCATTCCCTCAACGCGATGTTCATATTAAAAGTAATTAAATAATTTGGCAGTTATGCCAATACAAAATATAGAGTACATGTCTAGAATATTAGTTATAGAAGATGAAGCGGCTATTAGAAGAGTCTTAGTGAAAATTTTATCTGAAGAAAGTAATACGTATACCGTTGAGGAGGCAGAAGATGGTTTGAAAGGAATCGAAGCGGTGAAAAAGGAAGATTATGACTTAGTGCTTTGTGATATTAAGATGCCCAAAATGGATGGGGTAGAAGTACTGGAAGCGGCTAAAAAAATTAAACCAGAAATTCCTTTTATCATGATATCTGGTCACGGGGATTTAGATACGGCTGTGAATACAATGCGTTTAGGAGCTTTTGATTATATATCAAAACCACCAGATTTAAATAGGTTGTTAACTACAGTTCGTAATGCTTTAGATAGAAAAGAACTGGTAGTTGAAAATAAAATTCTAAAGAAAAAAGTATCTAAAAATTATGAGATGGTGGGTGAAAGCGATGCTATTGGAGTAATTAAAGATATCATAGAAAAAGTTGCGCCTACAGATGCTCGTGTATTAATTACGGGGCCAAATGGTACAGGAAAAGAGTTAGTTGCTCATTGGGTTCATGAAAAGAGTCAGAGAAGTAGTGCTGCATTTATAGAAGTAAATTGTGCGGCAATACCTTCAGAACTTATAGAGAGTGAATTATTTGGTCATGTAAAAGGAGCCTTTACATCGGCTGTTAAAGACAGAGCAGGTAAATTTGAAGCCGCTAATAATGGGACAATATTTTTAGATGAGATTGGAGATATGAGTCTTTCTGCTCAGGCAAAAGTTCTTAGAGCTTTACAAGAAAGTAAGATATCAAGAGTAGGTTCGGATAAAGATATTAAAGTAAATGTTCGGGTAGTTGCTGCGACTAATAAAAACCTCAAGAAAGAAATTGAAGATGGGAACTTCAGAGAAGATTTATACCATAGACTTGCCGTTATCTTGGTTAAGGTTCCTGCGTTAAATGATAGAAGAGATGATATTCCACTTTTGATTAATCATTTCGCTTCTAAAATAGCTTCAGAGCACGGAACTGCAGTGAAAACATTCTCAGATAAAGCAATAGCTTTGCTTCAAGAATATGACTGGACTGGTAATATTCGTGAATTAAGAAATGTTGTTGAACGATTAATAATATTAGGAAATACAGAAGTAGATGCTGCTGATGTAAAATTATTTGCTAGTAAATAACCTTACTTGCAATGATCTAATTTTTTAAGGGCATTAGTAGCAATTACTTTTGTCCTTAAATTATAATATTTTTTACCTTCAGATAGTTTATCATTCAAAAGTGCTAGGTCACATTTGTTTCTTATTTCAATGATAAAGTTTCGCGCTTCTTCACAATTTACTGTAACAATAACATCATCCAAGGCCTTTTCAAAGGTTTCTAAGGAGGTATCTATTGCTTGGCGTAATTCTCTTTCTCGAGTTTCTTTAGAGACAAACTCATCTTTTTTAGCATTTTTAACGTTAAGTGTTAAGACATCTGCTTGATATTTACTTTGGTGTGTGTGATGTTCCTTTAAGGATTCTAAACTTGAATAGGTGTTTTTTAAGGCTCTATTGATCAATACTTTGGCGCCACTTACGGTAGAAGTTTTTGTAGCTAAAATTAAATTGTCTAACCCGTCAAACAAATTTTTAGACGCATAACTACATCCGCAGTCATTAAGCTTAGTTCTCGTTTTTTCGATAGCATTGATAGCCTTATAAATCTGATATTTGGTCTTATTTAAATCGGTTTCCGCTAAAGCTTTTTTGGTTTGTGATGTTATGTATTCAATATTTGAACCCACATATTCACAATCTCTGTTCGTTTTGAAAGAAGAAGTTATTATAATTAATAGCACATAAAGTAAAGAGTATTTACTTATCATAGGTTAAGACTTTAATAATCAACATTTGGGAATGTGACTACAAATTTAGTGTTAACTGATGATAGAAGGTTTATTTATTCGTTGTAAATCATCTTTTTTGGGTATAAATTGGATAAGATTAATATTTATACTGCTTTACGTGGAGGTTCTGTGATAGTCTAAAAAAAATATTTTATATTCATGGAATGAATAAAATTGATATTGATTCTTATCGCGTACAGGAATCCGTTAGTTTAAAAAGGATTGCAACTACTGAAAATTTTGATGCGGATGACGATAAGCTAAAAAAGAAATTAGAAAAAGTTAGGCGAGAACTAGGAGATTTTCAAGATACACTATATGCTCATGGGAAATATAGTGTTTTGATGTGTTTACAGGGGATGGATACTTCCGGAAAAGACAGCTTAATTCGTGAGGTTTTTAAAGATTTTAATGCAAGAGGTGTTGTGGTGCATAGTTTTAAAGTGCCTACAGAGTTAGAATTGAAACATGATTATCTGTGGCGCCATTACATTGCACTTCCTGCAAAAGGTAAAGTTGGTGTTTTTAATAGGACACACTATGAGAATGTATTAGTGACAAGGGTACATCCTGAATATGTTATGGGAGAGCACATTCCAGGTATTCATACCGTTGATGATTTAGATGATGACTTTTGGGAAAAACGTTTTGAGCAAATCAATAATTTTGAAAAGCATATTGCCGATAATGGAACTATAATCTTTAAATTCTTTTTACATCTATCTAAAGAGGAACAGCGTCAACGACTGTTGCGTAGATTGCACTTAAAACGTAAGAATTGGAAGTTTTCTCCGGGAGATTTGAAAGAAAGAAAATTGTGGGATAGCTACCAAGAGTGTTATGAAGATGCTATTAATAAAACTTCTAAACCACATGCTCCTTGGTTTGTGATACCGGCAGATAACAAAAAGGCTGCGCGATTAATTGTTGCAGAAACTATGCTTCAAGAGTTAAAAAAATACAAAGATATTAAGGAACCAGAATTAGATGATAAAATTAAAGCTAATTTAGAGGATTATAAAAATCAATTGGAAAAGGAATAAGAATGAAGAAGACGATCTATTTGTTATGTTTATTTATCGTAACCGCAGTATCCGCACAGAAAACAGATGAAGAGCAATTAAAAAGTATTTATACAGCTGCACTGACAGAGGGTAAAGCTTACGATTGGTTAAACTACTTATCTAATCAGGTAGGAGGTAGACTTTCTGGTTCGGTTCAAGCACAACAGGCAGTAGATTATACCAAACTACAATTAGATGAATTAGGTTTAGACAAAGTGTGGCTGCAACCTGTGATGGTGCCAAAGTGGAATCGTGGTTTGCCAGAGTTTGCATATTTTGAAACAGATCCTGGTATTACGACCAATGTTCCTATTTGTGCTTTGGGTGGTTCTGTAGCTACGCCATACGGAGGTATTAAAGCGAACGTTGTTGAGGTTAAAAGTATGGATGATTTAGCTATTTTAGGAAAACAACGTCTAGAAGGTAGGATTGTTTTTTTTAATAGGCCTATGGATCCTGCAAATATTAGCACCTTTGAGTCCTACTCTGGTTGCGTAGATCAACGCTACTCTGGAGCGGCTGAAGCTGCTAAGTATGGTGCAGTAGGTATTATTGTAAGATCTATGAATTTGCGTTTGGATGATTATCCACATACAGGTTCTATGAGCTATGGAGATTTAGCTGTAGATAAGCGCATTCCTGCTGCGGCAATTAGTACAAATGCAGCAGATTTATTGAGTATTTCTTTACGGTTAAATCCAGATGTTAATTTTTATTTTAAGCAAAATTGCGAACAATTAGAAGATGTGCAATCGTATAATGTAATCGGAGAGATAAAAGGTAGTACTTATCCGGACGAGATTATGGTTGTAGGCGGACATTTAGATTCTTGGGATTTGGGAGATGGTTCTCATGATGATGGTGCGGGCAGTGTACAGAGTATGGAAGTGCTTCATCTACTTAAAAAAACAGGGTACAAGCCAAAAAGAACGCTTCGTGTAGTTTTATTTATGAATGAAGAGAACGGGTTGCGTGGTGGAAATGAATACGCAGCAGTGGCAAAGAAAAAGAAAGAAACACATGTATTTGCTTTAGAAAGTGATTCAGGAGGCTTTACGCCTAGGGGATTCTCTTTTGATTGTTCAGAAGAAAATTTAACTAAAATACAAGCTTGGAAACCATTATTTGAACCTTACCTTATTCATATGTTTGTAGAAGGACATAGCGGTGCAGATATTGGGCCTCTAAAAAATGACAAAATGGTTTTAGCAGGCTTGCGTCCAGATTCTCAACGCTATTTTGATCATCACCATGCAGAGAATGATACTTTTGAACATGTTAATAAAAGAGAACTAGAGTTAGGAGCAGCATCAATGGCAAGTTTGGTATATCTTGTAGATACCTACGGAATTGTTGGAACAAAATGATGCTTCAGTATAGATCGTAAAAGGTTAAATTAGAGTATATTGCCTAAAATTATTTAGAAGGTATTGTTTTTTTTAATAAGAGATAATCCACGGCGATCTAAATTTTTAAAAATCAATCAAATGAAAAACAATGTTATTATTGCGCTTTTCGGTATTTGTCTAATTTCTTCTTGTAAGGAAGAGAAAAAAGAACCAATTGCCGAAGCACCTTCAAGAGGTATCATCTTAGCAAATATGGATACCACCGTGAGTGCAAAGGAAAATTTCTATGAATTTGTAAATGGTAATTGGTTGAAAAACACCGAAATTCCAGATGATAGATCTAGTTGGGGAGGTTTCAGTGTACTAAGAAAATCTACCGATGCAGACGTTCTTGAAATTATAAAAAAAGCAGAAGCTAGTAACAAATATGCAGCGTCGACAGATCAGGCAAAAGCGTTGTTTATATTTAATTCAAAATTAGATACTGTAGCAAGAAATGAGTTAGGAGTCAAACCTTTAATGCCTACTATAGAAGCTATCAATAATGTAAAAGACCTTAAAGAGATGCAAACTCTATTGGTGACTAACCCAACAGCTAATTCTCCTTTTTTAAGCATCAGTGTTTTTGCTAATTTAGGAAATAGTAAAATGAATGCTGTATACTTAGGGGAGAACGGTTTAGGCTTACCAGATCGTGATTACTATTTAGATCAAGATTCTAAGTCTAAAGAAATAAGAGAAAAATATGTAGCGCATATTTCTAAAATGCTTCAGTATATAGGTATAACTGCAGCGCAGTCTCAAGAAGATGCAAAAAAAATTCTTGCGATGGAGACAAGTTTAGCAACTCCTAGATTGGATAAAGTGGCAAGTAGAGATGCTAGAAACTTTAATAATCCTAAAACAGTTTCAGTTGCTCAGAGTCTTATTCCTGCAATCAGTCTTACCAAAATGATGGAGGATATGGGTGTGAAAAAGCAAGTAGATACTTTAATTGTTACGCAGCCTAAATATATTCAAGAGTTGAATTCTTTTTTTGAAAAAACATCCTTAGAGGATCTTAAGAAATTAGTGATTTGGGATACTTTAAATAGTGCCGCTGGAAGACTAACAACAGAAATTGAAACGGTAGATTGGGAGTTTTATAGCCAATATTTAAGTGGTGATAAAAAACAACGCCCTGCAGATGAGAGAGCTTTGGCCACAGTTAATTCTTCTGTGGGAGAGGCTTTAGGGAAATTGTATGTAGATGAAATGTTTCCTCCAGAGGCAAAAGCTAAAGCAGAAACTATGATACATAATATCATTGCTGCTTTTCAATCAAGAATCAAAGTTCTAGATTGGATGAGTGATTCTACGAAAATTAAAGCTGTTGAGAAATTAGATAAATTCACGGTAAAAATAGGATATCCTGATAAGTGGGAAGATTATTCTACAATGGAAGTAACTAAGGAAAATAGCTATTTTGATAACTTATTAGCTATTACTGATTGGAACTTGCAAAAAAATCTTTCCAAAATAGGAGAGCCTGTAGATCGCACAGAGTGGGGAATGTCTCCACAAACGGTAAATGCTTATTTTAATCCTTTAAATAATGAGATTGTTTTTCCTGCAGCAATACTACAACCGCCATTTTATGATTACTTAGCAGATGATGCTGTAAATTATGGAGGAATTGGAGCGGTAATAGGTCATGAAATATCTCATGCCTTTGATGATAGCGGTGCCCGTTTTGATGCTAATGGAAATCTTGTAAATTGGTGGACAGATGAAGATTTGGCTAAGTTTACAGAACGTAGTGGGGCATTAGCAGATCAATATGATCAAATAGAAGTTTTGGATAGCGTGCATATTAATGGCAAATTTACTTTAGGTGAGAATATTGGAGATTTGGGAGGTGTTTTAGGAGCTTATGACGGTTTACAAGCTTACTTTAAAGAAAACGGTAAGCCAGATCCAATTGATGGATTTACGGCAGAGCAGCGTTTCTTTATGTCTTGGGCTACGGTTTGGCGTACGTTAAGTAGGGAAGATGCCTTGCGTACCCAAATTAAAACAGATCCTCATTCTCCAGGTAAATATAGAGCTACGCAACCGTTGTTAAATATAGATTCTTTTTATGAGGCCTTTGATATTCAAGCGGGAGATCCAATGTATCTAGCTCCAGAAAAGCGTGTTAGAATTTGGTAGCATAATATAAAAAACTATGAATTTTTAAAGGAGCCTTTTAGGCTCCTTTTTTTGTAGGCTAAGTAAATCTTAAAAAATCTAAAGAGTTTTTTTAGCCAAAACAAAATAGTACCTTTGTCGCTCATAAAAAAAAGTAAAATGAAAGACGGAATCTACGCAAAATTCAATACTTCAAAAGGAGAGATTTTAGTAAAACTAACTCACGACAAAACACCTGGAACAGTTGGTAATTTTGTTGCCTTAGCAGAAGGTAATTTAGAAAATAAAGTAAAGCCTCAAGGAACACCTTATTATGATGGAATTAAATTTCATAGAGTAATTCCAGATTTCATGATTCAAGGAGGATGTCCTCAAGGAACAGGAACGGGTGATGCCGGATATAAGTTTGATGATGAATTTCATGTAGATTTAAAACATGATGGTCCTGGAGTCTTATCAATGGCAAATGCAGGTCCTGGTACTAACGGGAGCCAGTTTTTTATTACACATATTGCAACACCATGGTTAGACAACAAGCACACCGTTTTTGGTAATGTTGTTGAAGGTCAAGATATAGTTGATGCCATACAGCAAGGTGATAAAATTGAGTCTTTAGAAATTGTAAGAGTAGGAGCAGAGGCAGAGGCATTCAATGCAGTTGAGGCGTTTAGAACATTTGAAGGTTCAAGAGAAAAAAGAATAGCAGAAGAAAGATCAAAAAAAGCTGCTGAATTGGATGAGATTTCTGCTGGCTTTGAAGAGACAGCAAGCGGGCTACGTTACAAGATTATTCAAAAAGGGAATGGTAAGAAAGCAGAAGCAGGAATGCAGGTTTCTGTTCATTATGAAGGATCTTTGATTAGCGGAACTGTTTTTGATTCTTCTTATAAGAGAAAAGAGCCAATAGATTTTCAAGTAGGTGTAGGCCAAGTTATCAAAGGTTGGGATGAAGGTATTTGTTTATTACAAGTTGGTGATAAAGCTAGATTTGTAATTCCTTCAGATTTAGGATACGGAAGTGCAGGTGCAGGAGGTGTAATTCCACCAAATGCTACATTGATATTTGATGTAGAATTGATGAAAGTTAGTTAATACTAAACATCATATAGTTACCTATAAAATAAAAGGGCTCCATAATGGAGCCCTTTTTATATTTTGTTAGATTTTCTATTTACACTAATTATTAGTAACAGTGTATTAATTACTACTAAAATCATCAGGATACTAAAGAAAGTACTCATAGCTTATTGTTTAAGTGTGTTTGTATATCTGTATAACACCTTCAAACGTTTAAACCCTACTATTATTTTATTTTTTGTTGCTGAATTGTTGACGCTAAGAAGAAGCAGCACAATGTTAACGAGTATTAAGAGCGATAAAATTCCAAAAAATGTATTCATATGGTCAGTTTTTTTAAGATAAAATTGTTTTGGGAGAACTCTTCTATAATTGCTAGATACTTAATGTTTAAAATAGTTGCGTCTACTTAGTAAATAATTTAAATAAAAAGTAAGATTATAAAGTTATACCTTCTAAAGCTGATAGTTACTTAGATTTAGGGCAATAAAAAAGCCCAACCAAAAGGTCGGGCTTCTAATAAAAAAAAATTTACGTATGTATTATAGTACTCTTACATTTACTGCGTTCAATCCTTTTTTTCCTTGTTGTAATTCAAATTCTACAACATCACCTTCGCGAATTTCATCTACTAAACCAGAGATGTGTACAAAATGGTCTTCGCTTGAGCCTTCTTCAGTGATAAATCCAAAACCTTTAGAATCATTGAAAAATTTTACTGTTCCTTTATTCATTATAAAATATTAAAAAAATTAATTATGCTACAAATGTAATACATAAAAATTTAACGTAGTGATTTTTCGACACTTATATTTATTTAATAACCCTAATTTTACAATAATTTTCTAATTCTTAGAGGTTTGGCTGTGGTGTCATTCTCAAATAAGGCTTAATTTCCTCTACTCCTTTCGAAAAGATTTTCTTAGCATCCTCCGTTGCAATGGCAGGACTAACAACAACGTCATCGCCATTTTTCCAATTTGCAGGTGTCGCAACTTTATGGTAAGCAGTTAATTGTAATGAATCTATTACACGTACAAGTTCATAGAAATTACGCCCTGTAGAAGCCGGATAGGTTAATATAAGCTTTACCGTTTTGTCTGGAGCTATAATAAATACAGAGCGTACTGTTAAAGTGTTATTTGCATTTGGGTGTATCATATCATACAAGTCAGATACCTTACGATCTTCATCCGCTAAGATTGGGAAATTAACTTCCGTATTCTGAACCTCATTAATATCCTTAATCCATTCTTTATGAGAAGCAGCACCGTCAACACTAAGAGCTAACATTTTTACATTGCGCTTATCAAATTCATCTTTAAATTTAGCTGCAGTACCTAATTCTGTAGTACAAACAGGTGTAAAATCTGCTGGGTGTGAAAATAGGATTCCCCATGAATCCCCTAAATAATCATATAGATTAATCATTCCCATTGAACTATCTACTGTAAAATCTGGAGCTACATCTCCTAATCGTATTGTTGCCATTTTATTTTTTTTTAGATGGTGTATTATTATCCTATAAAATTAGTGGATTGATAGGTTAAAAAGTAGAAATTGAGGTTAAAAATCCCTTAAAATTATTACTTTTAAAGGATGACAGAGCAAGAATTAGAACAACTTAAATATCCCATTGGTAAATTTAAATGTCCAGAACTGATCACCGAAGAGCAAATAGATAAGTGGATTTTAGATTTACAACTGCTACCCGAACGTATTGAGGCCTTAGTTACAGATTTAACTTCAGAGCAATTAGAGACTCCTTATAGGCCCGAAGGTTGGACCTTAAGGCAATTAATTCATCATATCGCAGATAGTCACCATCATAGCTACACGCGTTTTAAATGGGCTTTATCTGAAGATGAACCTCTAATAAAAGCTTACGAAGAAAAAGAATGGAGTAGCCTTTTTGATGCAAGAACGGCTCCAATAATTTTGTCACTCAATTATCTTGTGGCTTTGCATGCTAAATTAGTTTATTTACTCAAAGGCTTGTCGGCCTCCGATCTTAAGAAAGTGTATGTGCATCCTGAAGGCAATGTGCGTGTTTCTGTAGCGGAAAACATAGGAAAATATGCTTGGCATGGAAATCATCATTTGGCACAGCTACGTGGTTTGGTTACGCGTATGGATTGGTAATGTAGCTAATTTGTATATTTTATTGCATTGTATACTAGATATGGTTAATTTGGTAGGCTAACTTATAAACTGTTTACTCATTATGGAAACTATCAATTGGTCTGATTTTTCTAAAGTTGATATGCGTGTAGGAACTATAGTTTCTGTAAACGACTTTCCTGAAGTTAGAAACCCTGCTTACAAATTGGAGATTGACTTTGGAGCTGAAATTGGAATTAAAAAAACATCAGCACAAATAACGACGGTTTACAAGAAAGAAGATCTTATAGGGAAACAAATTGTAGCAGTAGTTAATTTTCCTAAAAAACAGATTGCAAATTTCATGAGTGAATGTTTGGTTTTAGGAGCGGTAAATAATAAAGATGTTACTTTGCTTCATCCTGGATTAAAGGTTGAAAATGGACTTAAAATATCGTAATTACTTTGCTTCAAAACAGTATTGATAGTATTCCAATTAATTTTAACGAAGAATCGCTCTGGATATTAAATTTAGCACTGGCACTCGTAATGTTTGGTATCTCTTTAGAAATTTCTATAGGAGACTTTAAAGAGTTGTTCAAAAAGCCTAAAGTTATTTTTGTTGGTGTACTCAGTCAGTTTATTCTTCTGCCTTTAGTTACCTTTATATTAGTAATACTGATAAAACCTTATCCAAGTATCGCCTTGGGTATGTTTATGGTGGCAGCTTGCCCAGGCGGTAATATTTCTAATTTTATTACACATGTTGCCAAGGGGAATTCTGCGCTATCGGTTTGTTTAACAGCCATTGCAACATTATTGGCTATTTTTATGACCCCCCTAAATTTAGAATTGTGGGGTTCTTTTTATACGCCTACTGCCCAGATTTTAAAAGAGGTGGCTATTGATCCCATGGCAATGGTGCATTTAGTATTCGTGCTTTTAGGCGTTCCGTTATTTTTAGGGATGTGGGTGAATTATTGGAAGCCAAGACTAGCAAAAAACATTGCGAGAGTACTTAAAATTCTCTCTTTACTATTTTTTGTAGCACTGATATGTATAGCATTATATACGAATAGAATGGTATTGCAAGATTACATATGGTACGTATTTTGGATTGTAGTGATCCATAATTTAATTGCTTTTATATCTGGTTTTTCTTTAGCGAAGTTAGTAGGGTTAAATATGGTTAGTACAAGAACAATTACGATAGAAACAGGAATACAAAACTCAGATTTAGGCTTACTTTTGATATTTACTTTTTTTGACGGTTTAGGAGGTATGGCATTATTAGCTGCTTTTTGGGGAATTTGGCATTTAGTCTCTGGATTGATCCTTGCTAGTTTTTGGAGTTCACGAGAAATACTAACTAAAGAAATATAGCTTGAAGAAAATAGGGTACGCCGTTGTTCAAATGTTTGTGAGCACACTTTTATGGTTTTATTTTAAAAAGACAACACACCATGGCTTGGAGAATATTCCCAAAAATAAACCTGTTATCTTTTTGTCAAACCACCAGAATGCATTTCTAGACACTATTTTAATTGCTACAAATTGCAAAAGGAAACCTTATTTCTTAACGCGGTCTGATGTTTTTAAAAACACTGTTTTAAAGGGCTTATTTTCCTTTTTTAAAATGATTCCGATTTACAGAATTAGAGACGGTTTTACATCGTTACAGAAGAATCAATATACGTTTGACTTTTGTTCAAGTTTACTTAATAAGAATGAAGCTTTAGTGGTGTTCCCTGAGGGTAATCATAATTTAAAAAGAAAGGTTAGGCCTTTAAGTAAAGGGTTTATACGTATTATTTTTAATGCTTTAGAGGCCAACCCAGAATTGGATATTTACTTGGTTCCCGTAGGGGTAAACTATCAAGCGGCAAAGGATTTCCCTGATAGTGCAGCCTTATATTACGGTACTGCAATTTCAGTCAAAGAATCTATAGATCAAAGCGACATAAATAATTCAGTGCATGTTATAAAAAATCAGGTATTTAAAGCTTTAAAAAACCTCACGACACACATTGAAGATGAGGCAAAGTATGATTTTACGATTCGGAAATTAGAGGCATTTGGAGTGGACTATACCAAGCCGAAAGAAGTTAATGATAAATTACTTTATTTGTCTTCCATATCTAAAATTCCTGAAACTATTACAGAAGCTAATAGCTTTGATCTATTAAAAAAATGGATTTTTATGGCCATGAATTTTCCAGTCATTCTAGTGTGGAATTTACTGTTAAAACCCAAAATAAATGATCTAGCATTTTTAAGCACATTTAGATTTGCATATGCGGTAATCATCTTTCCTATTTATTATACCCTCTTAGTCTTGGGGACTTATCTGTTTACACAAGACATCATTTCGGGGTTATTGGTTACGAAGACAGTTTTTCTATATAATTTGTTTTATACTAAGACCATATAAAAAAGTATCCCCAATTAGTTGTTGAGGATACTTTTATGTCTTATAACATATCGCTAAAGAAAATAGCGTTCATTAATAGTTTGTTTGTTCCGTACCAAAAAGCTCTAAAATTTGTGTTGTCTGTAAACACAATAACTTTTCCGCGGCCCAAGCTTTGAGCTTGAAAAGGAACGCTGTTACTCAGTAACTTTAATTTTTCTTCAGAAATATATCCACTTAAAAGCGGATTGCTAGTATATTGAATAGGGTTGTTGTAACTACTCTTGTTAGGTTCAATGTAAATATTTGTATTTCTAAATAAGGGCAGTACATCATTTTTGTATCCGAAATTTATAGGATGTGAGCGATCTAGTTTTGTTTCAAAAATTGCGCCTCCAGTAACTTGGGCACCGAAGAAGCTCTGTTTTTGCTCATAGGTAATGTCTTTTGCGACTAGCGTATCATTCTTAAACCTTAAGTCAATAAATTCATTTTTAGCCAACCATTTCGTTGTGTTTCTATAGCCAATTAGAGTACCTCCATTTTTTACCCATGTTTTTAATTTTTCAGATGCTGCTTTATCAATTCCTCGGTAGGAATTAGGCATTATTATGGCGGTATACCGACTTAAATCGGTTCTGCTGAAGTAATCTGTGTCTAATTTTGTAAGGTTAATATCATAACGCTGATCAAATAAATGCCATATTTCTCCAGCGTCATAAGAAGTAATTCCATTACCAACGATAATAGCAACTTCTTGTTTTACTAAGGCTTGAAATGATCCACTCCCTAAATCAATACCCAAAGTATGGCCCGTACCAACAGCGGTAATATCGATATAGCTTTCTTGAGCTACTTCCTTTAAAAATGCGTGTAATTCTTCTGGATTTAGTTTTTGATTTTGTACAGGAATGAGAATAGATCCATAGTCATAAGTATTGCCTTCAACCGAAAATGGTTTTTCTCCTACTTTAGCTCGTATTCCTTTGTTTAAAATTTTATTTAATGCTTTAGGAGTATAGTATTCATTCCATTCAAATACGTACGCATAATTAGATAGGTTACCTATACTACCAGATAAGGTTTGTAAGGTTGTTATTTCCTCTCCTAAATTTGCGGTAGAATTTACTTCGGTATAGTCTAAATTAAAGGCGAGTGGAAATGTCCAAGCAGAAATATCATAAAAAAGACTATCTGTAAAGGTGGTGCGCTTTTCAAACATAGCCTTTATCAATCTACTATTCCTTTGGTTCATAGGAACTACATAACTATTCTCTTTTTGAAATGCTTTGCCATTAATTGTGGCGTCACTTTTTAAATGATGTAATTTTATTCTTTGACGTTGTAAAATTTCAGCTAAATGCCAGGATTTAGCAGCGTCCTTAGCATCTCCAAAAACAATAGTCTTTGTTTTATTTTTAGAGTTTTCTGTTAAGGCGTCTTTGTAAAATTGTTGTTGGTATTGTAGTAATTTTACACGCATATTCTCGGCAGCTTCAATAGTAGAGAGTGCCGTTGTAAATTGGTTTTTTATTGTAAATGGGAAGGTAAGAATACCATTTTCACTTTCTTGAATATGGCCTCGAGAGCTAGCTTGCTCAAACAAAATACCAATACCACCATTCACATCTGGAAAAGTAGATCCTTTACCATAATAGTAGTCGTCATAGTTTTCTTCAGAAAAATATAAAGAACCAATGTTATCTAGTGCCTTAGAATGGTATGTGGCAATTTCCGTAGTGAGCTCTTGATTTATTTTTGGAGTTAATGGGTGTACCCTGTCTGGTTCTCCCGGTTGAAAGAAGAAAGTGGCGTTGGTTCCCATTTCATGGTGATCTGTTAAGATATTAGGCATCCATTTATGAAATGTAGCTATTCTAGCTCTACTTTCTGGTAACTGTACAGGTAACCAATCGCGATTCATATCAAACCAGTAGTGGTTGGTTCTTCCTCCAGGCCAAACTTCATGATATTCACGGTCATTATTATCAGGGTTTAAATTTGAGCTTTTATTTGTGTTTGCCCAATTAGCAAACCGTTGTAGTCCATCTGGATTAAATGATGGGTCTAATAATATAACCGTATTTTCTAGCAGTTTTTCAATAGCATCTCCTTCGGCGGCAGCTAAGTAATAAGCGTAAGCGAGTGCAGCATTGCTTCCACTAGGTTCATTGCCATGAATGGAAAAGCCTTGATAAACAACAACAGGTAGGTTTGATACATCTTGAGTGGCACCTGTTTCTTTGGTAATTGAAAGATGATCTTTTTGAATCTGTTCTATCTTACCATGATTTTTTGGAGCGGTAATCGTAAGTAATAATAAAGGCCGGCCTTCATAAGTCTCGCCACGATTTTCAATACTAATACGATCAGATGAAGCTGCAAGTGCTTGCATATAGTAGACTAGTTTGTCATGAGTAACATGCCATTCTCCAACTTCATGGCCAATAATAGATTCTGGCGTAGGAATGTTTTTGTTGTAATTGGTGCTTGAAGGGAGGTAGTAATCTAGGGTTACTTTTTCTTGAGAGATAAGGCTGAGTGATACTAGAAATAATGAGAGAAAGATAATTTTTTTCATAGAGTAGTTTGAATTAGTCCCTATAAAAATAAAAAAACGACTCTTAAAAGAAGAGTCGTTATCATTAATTTGTGAAAATTAAATTTTATATGTCATCAAAGCTAACATCTGTAAAGCTTTCTGTTGAGGTTTTCTCTGCAGTATTTTCTACCAAGATATCCTCTTCTCTTTTGAAATCTTTCTGATGACGTTCAGAGATTACTTCGGTGCCTTTTTCCTCTATGATATAATTCATCATCTCATCCAGATTTTCTTTAAATGCTGAAAAGTCCTCTTTGTAAAGGTAGATTTTGTGTTTCTTGTAGTGAAATGATCCGTCGTCGTGAGTAAATTTTTTACTTTCGGTAACCGTTAGGTAATAATCACCAGCTTTTGTGCTTCTTACGTCAAAAAAATAAGTTCTTCTTCCTGCTCTTAGGACTTTGGAGTAAATTTCCTCCTGATCCATCAATTCTTTTTCCCCCATTGCTAAAAAAATCTATAGTTAATTATTAGTGTACCTTCAAAAATGGCAAAAAATTGCTAATCTAACAACTTTTTTTAGCTTTCTTTATCAATCAATTGCGTATGGTAAAGTTCCTTGTAATATCCATCTATCTCAATTAGAGAGTCATGCGTTCCTTCTTGTAATATTTTTCCTTCTTTTAAAATAATGATTTTATCAGCGTTTTTTGCTGAGGATACTCTATGGCTTACTAATAAAGTTGTTTTGCTTTTAGAAGCATTCTTAAGATTCTTAAGAATCTCTTCTTCTGTTTCTGTATCTACGGCAGATAAACAATCATCAAATAAATATATTTTCGGGTCTTTTAGTAAGGCTCTTGCGATTGAAACACGTTGCTTTTGTCCGCCACTTAATGTGATTCCTCTTTCTCCTAATATCGTGTCATATTTTTTTGTAAAATCCATGATATTTTTATGCACTACAGCTTTTTTGGCAACAGCTATAATTTCTTCATCTGTGGCATTTTGCTTTCCGAACTTTATATTATTTTTGATGGAGTCAGAGAAAAGAAAAGCATCTTGGGGTACTGCACCAACTTCTTGACGAATAGAATTCAAATTAAGATTCTTAATAGGGGTATTATCTAATAATATTTCTCCTGAGCTTACATCATAAAGACGCGCAATAAGATCTAGAATTGTAGATTTTCCGGAGCCTGTCTTTCCGATAATGGCTACTGTCTGTCCTGGTTCAATAGAGAATGAAATATCATTAAGGGCTGTAATTTCTGTGTCTTCATATGTGAAGGTTACATTCTTAAATTCAATTTTTCCAGATAAAGGGGTAGGAGTTAAGATTTCATTTTTAATAGATGGCGTTATTTGTAAAAACTCATTGATACGTTTTTGCGATGCCTCAGCACGTTGAACGATAGAGGTAAGCCAGCCAATAACCGCTACAGGCCAAGTAAGCATATTTACATAGATCACAAACTCAGCAATAACACCAACCGAATCTATTTCACCATTTATATATTGTTGGCCACCAATATAAATCACAAAAATAGTACTGATCCCAATTAATAATACCATTAAGGGGAAAAACCATGCATTTACCTTAGCCAGGTTCATACTCTTGTTTTTTCCTTCTATAGCCAGTTCTGTAAGTTCTTTGTTAATATCATTCTCTAAACCGTAGGCCTTGATAACAGAAATTCCGGAGAAAGATTCTTGCGTAAATGTAGATAACTTAGAAAGGTATTGTTGTACAATAGTACTACGTTTGTGAATAACTTTGCTAATGTTATAAATCAATACAGATAATATAGGAAGTGGTATTAGGGTATATACAGCCAATTTAGGTGCCGTCATAAACATTAAAGGAATGATGCAAGCAAAAAGTGTGATGGTGTTGATGCCATACATCAAAGCTGGTCCGGCATAATTTCTTACCTCACCAACATCTTCACTAATCCTATTCATTAAATCACCAGTCCTATTTTTTTTGTAAAAATTAAGGTTTAGCAATTGATAGTGATCAAATACTTCATTTTTTAAATCATATTCAATATATCTGGATACTTTAATAATGGTCTGCCTCATCAAAAAAGTAAATAGCGCAGCTAGCAATGCGGTTCCTAGAATAATTAAAATATTTTCAAGTAATAATTCTTTAGCTTCAGACTTATCAATGATATTATTCCCGTAGTTCTCTACAACTTTAATCGACTTTTTTACATACGAAGGAGTAACCAGAGAGAATACCCTTGCAATTATCGTGATGAACAACCCTAAAAGCAGTTGTGTGCTGTATTTTTTTAAATATTTATTGATGTATTTTAATTCCTTCATGAAGCCTTAGTTCCTGTAAAGTGTTGAATTTTCTAATCGAAGTGACAAAGATATGTGATTAAAGTAAAATGAAATGTTATAAAACTGATAAGATATAACCAAACCATAACCTAGTATTAAAAATATAGTTCTATTTTTGCCGCTTGAAGTTTAACCCATTTAAGTTCTTTAAAAATGCTTACAAGAAGGCATGTGCGAGTAAAAGTAATGCAATGTATTTATGCATTAACACGTTCCAATGACGATTCTTTAGAAAAACAACAAAAGTTTTTGAAATTCAGTATTGAAAATACATATTCGTTGTATTTATTGATGATGAGTTTGATGAAAGAAATCCATGATTTGGCAAAACAGCAAGTAGAGCTTTCTGCAAATACATATCTGTCAAGTTCATCCAATACTTTTGATGACAAGAAGAAATTTGTAAACAATAGGTTTATAAAAATGATTTCGGAAAACAAGGTTCTTGAAGAAGAGCTAGAGATTAGAAAACTTCAGAATTGGTATTTGAATGATGAATATGTAAAGTTACTTTACAAAGAAATCATAGCAAGTAATTATTATAATAAATACATGCATGCAACCGCTTCTAGTTTTGAAGATGATAAGCAGCTAATTGTAGATTTGTTTAAAAATATTATTGCTCCTAATGAAAAAATCTACGATTATTTTGAGGACGATAAACTTACTTGGGTAGATGATATTCCTTTAGTGAATACATTTATTTTAAAACTATTGAAAAAAGCAAAGCCAGATGCTGTAGAATCTTATTTTTTACCTCCTTTAGTTAAGGATCAAGAAGATGTTGAGTTTTCTAAAAAGCTTTTATCTAAAACCTTACTTCAAAATGAGAAGTTGGTTAAAGAGATTGAGGGTAAAACTCCTAATTGGGATAAAGATAGAATTGCAGATATAGATGCAATTTTATTAAAAATGGCAATTGCAGAATTGTTAAATTTTCCTTCCATACCAGAACGTGTTACTATTAATGAATATTTAGAACTTGCCAAAGAGTACAGTACACCTAAGAGTAGTACGTTTATCAATGGTATTTTAGATAAGCTAATAAAGGAATACGAGCAAGACGGAAAACTAAACAAAATAGGTAGAGGTTTATTATAATATTGTTTATTTTTGATTAAAATTATAAATATTTAGACGGTTATGAGAAAAATAGTTATCGCATTAAATGTATTGATGGTAGTTGTTTTAATGTCCTGTAAGGAAGATGCAACAAGTAAAATTAATAATTCAAATCTAGAAGCAGCAGGTCAGAGAGATGCAGCAGCAAAAATGCTACCTGTAATGTCTTTTGAAAATGTTGAGCATGATTTTGGATCAATAGTCCAAAATACACCGCAAGAAACTGTTTTTAAATTTACAAATACAGGAAATGCTCCTTTGATCATTACAGATGCAAAGAGTACTTGTGGTTGTACAGTCCCACAAGTTCCAAAAGGAGCAATTGCGCCAGGAGAGTCTGGAGAATTGGTAGTAAATTATAATGGTTCAGGAAGCAACTTAGTTACTAAGGTTGTTACGGTATCTGCTAATACAGAAAAAGGAACAGAGCAATTGAGAATAAAAGCATTTGTAACCCCTAAAGATGGTGCTCCAGTAGGGCCATTAAAACAGTCATAATTACATGTTAGAAAAATATCCATTTATTCCGCTTATTGCAATCTTCGTAGTATTTTATTTCTTTATGATTGCGCCTCAAAGAAAGAAGCAAAAGCAAGAAAAAAAATTCTCAGAAGAGCTAAAAAAAGGCGATAGGGTTGTTACTAAAAGTGGAATGCACGGAAAGGTTGTTGAGTTAAATGACAAAGACAATACCTGTGTTATAGAAACTTTAGCTGGTAAAATCAAGTTTGAACGTTCAGCACTTTCTTTAGAGATGAGTTCAAAGCTTAATGCTCCTGCAGTAATAGAGAAAAAATAATTACAACTTTTACAAGTTAAAAAAGCACCTTTATAAGGTGCTTTTTTTATGCTTAATACTGATTGACTTTAGAGATTTTTAGCTTTGTTTAAAGCGGTAAGCTCACAAATTTTTACAATTACTTGTATTGCACTTTCTATACTTTCTAAAGGTACATATTCATATTTGCCATGGAAGTTGTGACCTCCAGCAAAAATGTTTGGACAGGGTAATCCCATGAAGCTTAATTGTGAACCATCAGTACCACCTCTAATAGGTTTTATTATGGGTGTAATATTTAAGGACTCCATCGCTTCTTTAGCTGTTTCTACAATATGGTAGACGGGAGTTACCTTTTCTTTCATGTTAAAATATTGATCTTTTACTTCAATATTTATGCATTCACCATGCGTAAATGTCAATTGATTCTTAATCGTAGATATTAACTTCTTTCGTTCTTCAAATAAATCTTTATCGTGATCGCGGATGATGAGCTCAATAGTCGCCTTTTCTATTTCACCAGAGATATGATGAACATGGAAAAACCCTTCACGACCTGTTGTTTTTTGAGGGACTTCATCTTCTGGGAGTAATGACATAAACTCATTGGCAATACTAATGGCGTTAATCATTTTTCCCTTTGCATATCCTGGGTGTACACTTTTACCAGAAATAGAAATCTTAGCAGAAGCCGCATTGAAATTTTCGTACTCTAATTCGCCAACCTGACTTCCATCCATGGTATAGGCCCAGTCCGCTCCAAATTTTTCTACATCAAACTTATGAGCGCCACGACCAATTTCTTCGTCAGGAGTAAAACCAATTTTAATAGTCCCATGTTGTATTTCAGGGTGATTAATAAGATATTCCATAGCCGAAACTATTTCAGTAATTCCTGCTTTATCATCGGCTCCAAGAAGGGTAGTGCCATCTGTGGTGATGATGGTTTGTCCTTTGTATTGAAGTAAATCATCAAAATAATCAGGGGATAGGATAATATGTTGCTCTTTATTTAAAACGATGTCCTTTCCATCGTAATTTTCAATGATTTGTGGATTCACATTGGTGCCAGAAAAATCTGGGGAAGTGTCAAAATGTGCTATAAAGCCAATTACGGGAATGTTGACGTTAGTGCTATTGCTTGGTAAGGTAGCTATGATGTATGCATTCTCATCAATTTCAACATCACTTAGTCCAATCTCTTTTAATTCTTCAACCAGTTTATTTGCAAGGTTCCATTGTTTTTCAGTACTAGGTGTAGATGCCGAGTTAGGGTCGCTTTGCGTGTCAACAGTAACATAACTCAAAAATCTATTAAGAATAGGGTTCATTTGTTTAGAATTTTTTTATAAAAATACAAATTAGAGGATTTGAATTGTATTTATTTAAACTTTTATACTTTTTTGTTAAGGATTGCGTTTGGGTATTTACATTTCTTTTTAGTCATTCAATCCAAACAAATGAAGTTTAAACTTTTATTTTCTGCTGTAGTTCTTTTTTTTAGCGTTATCGCAACCAATGCTCAGGCATGTATTTTAGATATAGGTAGTAAAAATGCAGATACCATTAAAACTATTTTTCAATTAAATGAAGAACAAACTACGACTCTAGAAGTCTTAAGA